>JALZVT010000010.1 GCA_023300545.1 Pseudomonadales bacterium | reverse complement strand
GACAACACCATCGACAACACCATCGGCTCCAGAAACAGCAGTGCCTTTGACAGCGTCTGCACTGATCTTCGAGCGACTGCCCGATGTACAGCCGGTAAATGACGCGCTGTTGCAGCGACACCCCCATTTATGGCCGCTGCTTTGGGAGCTACTTGCTCGCCTGCACGGTGCAGGGGTTATGCATACCGATCTCCATTTTGGCAATCTGCTCTACACGCCCGCTGGATCTCATCAATTGTGGTTGATAGACGGGGATGGTGTTCGACAAACAAGTAGCCAGCCGCTGCCCCTCGCGAGCTGCGTCCCCGCGTTTGTTGAACTTGTGGCCCAAGCTTTGCGCAGCACAACGGTTGATGGGTTACTCGAACATTGGACGAGTTACTGCAATGCGCGTAACTGGCCGGTCGATCAGCCAGGGCTCAGCGTGCTTGCGCGGCGCTACCAAAGTGCTCGTCGTGCCCGAGTTCTGCACTTCCAAGCGAAAACCCAGCGAACCTGCACCGATTTTGCCAAGCGCCGGACGATTGAGGGGACAGCTCTTGTTGATCGGAACTGGCTGCGAGGGCTGGTACCGGATGTTGCCTCAGAAGCCCAGCGACTGCGTGAGTTGCTGAGCTGGCTTGATGCGCTGCCGGCACTGCTGTTAAACCCGTCGACGGCACCTCTGAAAGCGGGCAACACAGCAACTGTGGTGCGCCTGAGTTGGATGGACCGGCCGCTAGTGGTGAAGCGCTATAACAATAAGTCGTTGTGGCATCGGCTACGCCGCCTGCTGCGACCCAATCGCGGATTGAACAGTTGGGTGTTCGCCCACAGTCTCCGTTTCATGGGCATTCCCACCGCTCGGGCGGTGGCGTTGTTGCGCACCCGGCTGGGTGGGCCAACCTATCTGGTCATGGAGGCGAACGCAGGTGTTGAACTCAATGCGGCTCACCTCGAGACCAATGAGCCGCTGTGCCAGCGGCTGGTAACGATGCTTGATGAGTTGGGCGCTGAAGGTCTCGTTCACAACGACACCAAGGCCAGTAACTTCCTGTGGGACAAAACTGGCGACACGCTGACCCTTATTGATTTGGATGCGATGCAGATGCCTGGGTCTCAGGCAGCGCGATTGTCGGGTCAAAAACGGGATCGTCGGCGCCTACTTCGTAACTTTGCTGCAACGCCTGAATTGCAGCGGCGTTTTCGCTCCTCGCTTGGGCTATAGTACGCGCCGTCATAATCTGCTCTAAGCTGAGGCCGCGTTGATCATTCTGGGTTTGTCCGGTGCCTTGAACCACGATTCGTCGGCTGCGTTGCTGATCGATGGTGAGGTTGTTGCTGCTGCCGAAGAAGAACGTTTTATTCGCGATAAGCACGCGAAAAACAAAATGCCGCTCGAAGCAGCTCGTTACTGCCTGCGCGAAGGAGGCATTGCGGCGGATCAAATTGACTGCGTCGCGTTTCCCTATGCGTCTATACCGCTCACCTCGCCGGCGCGCTGGCACTACGCCAAACGTTACTGGTATGCCCCAGATCGTGCACTTGATGCTCTGCTGAACGGTAACCGACGCTATCGGCGCAACCGGTCGCGGGTGCTGCAGTTGGGCGAATCTCTGGGCATCAACTGGAACAACACCGAATTTGTACCGGTTGAGCATCATCTTGCCCACGCCTCATCGGCCTACCATTTGAGCGGTTTTAAGGAAAAAACCGCCATCATGACGGTGGATGGCAAAGGTGAGTACGCCACCACGTTTTTTGGCTATGGCGAAAACGGCAAGATTCATCGGCTGAAAGAGTTCTACGATCCAGATTCGATCTCTGGCGTTTACGGCGCGATTACTGAGTTCCTTGGCTTTGAAATGCTCGACGGCGAGTACAAAGTGATGGGGATGGCGCCCTACGGTGACCCGACCAAGCACGACCTTTCGCGGTTGATCAAGCTCACTCCTAATGGCTTTCAGGTGGATACCAAGTTGATCAACACGGTAGGTCTGCGGCGCCACAAAGACAACGACAAGAGTTTCTATTTCTCCGACAAGCTCATCGACTGGTTGGGACCGAGGCGCCACGGTGATATCGCGGATGAACCCTACATCGACTACGCGGCGTCGATACAGCAAGTTTTTGAAGAGGTCTGTCTGAACCTTATGGGGCGCTATCTTGGCGATACCCTGAAAGAAACCGGCAAGCTCGCCTTTGCGGGTGGCGGCGCGCTGAACGTAAAGCTGAACCAGCGCATTGTGGCGCGTGACGATGTACAGGAACTGTTTGTGCAGCCTGCCTCCGGAGATTCAGGCACCTCGCTGGGCGCAGCGACCTGGGTCGCGGCAGAAAGAGGGGACACCCTGTCGCGGATGGAGCACGTCTATCTTGGACCAGCTTACGACAACGACAGCTGCCTGGCCGCGCTCGAGGCACGCCGCGAAAAGCCGAACTGGGTGAAACTCGACGATGTTGTGAATGACACCGCCGATATTCTAGCCGCCGGTAACCCGGTGGCCTGGTTTCAGGGTCGGATGGAGTTTGGCCCTCGAGCGCTCGGTGGTCGCAGCATTTTGGGTTGTCCAAACGCGCCCGGCATTGCTGACCGCATTAACGAACAAATAAAGTTCCGCGAGCGCTGGCGCCCGTTCTGCCCGAGCGTTCTCGATGAAGTGGCCGCTGATATCATTCAGACGGATCATCCAGCGCCGTTCATGACTATCACCTTTGATGTGAACGAAGCCTGGAAATCGCGTATTCCGGAAGTGGTGCATGAAGACGGTACGGCGCGGGTGCAGGTTGTTACCAAAGCCGCCCACCCGCGCTATCACGCCTTGCTCAAGGCGCTGGAAGTACGCACCGGCAATGGTGTCGTCTTGAATACCTCACTGAACCGTCGTGGTGAGCCTGTGGTCTGCACGCCAGATGACGCCCTGAACATGTTCTACGGTTCCGACCTTGAGTATCTGGTGCTTGAAGACTATCTGGTCACCAAGCCCGGCGAACCCGACTAATGACTGTTGATCTCTTGCAAATATGCCCTTACGACAAAGCGCCTTTTCGAGATATTTGTCGTTCGCATTCAGCGGCGGCGCGGTCAATGGGTTGGACCAGCCACACGGTGTTCTTGCATTCACCCGATCGACGGGCGCAATTTTCACCGGCTGAAGACGACCGGTACTACATGGACGGGCCGGAAGATCCGGCAGGCTTGCACCATCTGCGCAACCTCGCGCCGCAAAAACTCTGTCTCATGCACCGCTATCGAAGTTTACGAGTGGCACGACGGGCAGGATTGCAAGCGCCGCGGGAAATGCTATTGGCTCATGAGTTTGGGCTGCTTGATTCTAACTGGCGACGGCTGCGGCTGGCGATGAGCGAGCGCAAGCTATTGCTGGCTGGCGTTTCGCCACCGGTTGCCGAAGAGCTGAACACTCCCTGGGTGTTGCCCAACGTGCTCGAAGCGGCTGAGCAAGATCGCCACCGGGTGTCCCGCGCAGTGGCTCGCAGGCATCTGGGTCTTAAGAGTGATGAGCTGGTGGTTGGGGTGATTGGTCGTCTCCACCGAAAGAAAAATACCTTGTTGGCGCTGGAAGGTTTTGGTGAATTTCAGCGCAGTTATGCCGGTGAATCACGCTTGCTGTTTGTTGGCGATGGGCCGTTGCGACCGCGCTTGCAGAGCAAATCCCAGGAGCTGAACCTACCTGTGACCTTTGCTGGTTTTGTCGCTGACGCCACGCGCTATTTGCAGGCTTTCGACCTCCTGTTGTTTCCGGCCTCTGGGGTTGAGGCCTTTGGCATGGTTGCACTGGAAGCTATGTTGGCTGAAGTGCCGGTTGTCGCCAGCCGTGCGCCAGGACCGAGTTGGGTGTTGGGTGACAGTGCGACGTATTTTGAGCGCAACGAGCCCGCAGACGTTGCTAAAGCCTTGAGTGATGCGGCTGCCCGCAAGCTCATGGGTCGCGAGCGAGCCCTCGAAAAATTTTCGCTCAGGGCGGCGGCCGAACGTCTGCAGGAGATTGCTGACAGCTAGGCACCTTGCCTAGTAGAGCTTTGGCTCACCGGCCGGTCGGGTTTTAAATCGCCGATGCAGCCATAAGTATTGTTCTGGTGCGCGGCGCACAGCTGTCTCTATGAGCGCGTTGATGGCACTGGCGTCGGCCACCTCATCGCCTGCTGGAAACGCCGGCGGGCCAGCCTCGAAGCAAACCTTCCAGCGATGGGTGGTGCGGTCGCGATACTGGCTCATTAGCACAACTGGCGACTTGCGAAAGCGAGCAAGCCTTGCGGTGCCCGTAATGGTTGCGGCGGGTATACCAAAGAAGTTGGCGAACACCGAATGCTTTGCGCCGTAGTCCTGGTCCGCCGCATACCAGAGCACGCGGCTGTCTTTCAAGCTTTGCAGGATGGCCCGTGCGTCTTCGCGCTCGATGACTCGCGGGAACAGTCGGCCGCGACCGTTGACCATAGCGCGCTCGATTAGCGGGTTTTTGTTGTAACGGTAGATGACGTCAATCTGACCGATAGCGGTGGTCTGCATGGTTGCTGACAGGGCCGGACCAATGGCATCGAGTGCCATCATGTGTGCGCCGATGAGCAGTACGCCGTTGCCCTGCGCATGTGCGGCCTCGAGCACTTCGATGCCTTCGAAGTCGCAGCGGGCAAGATGCGCTGGGCTGTTGTGCCTATTACCGAGCCAGCTCCACAGCGTTTCCATCAAGGCGATGCCCATCGACTCAAACACCTCGGTCTGTAAGGCGTTGCGAGCGCTGTCATCGAGTTCGGGGTAGCACAACTTGAGGTTAGTCGCGGCAATGTGGCGTCGTGCTGGAGCGATCTTTTCGAACAGGCCGCCAAGCCTTGCGCCTAGGGCGCTTAGCCAGCGAGTCGGGAGACGGGCGAGCAGCCAGGCAATACCCAGTGCTACCCAGCCAGGCCACAGCACTGGATGCCACAGCGGTCGGGGTTGATGGCGGGATCGAGAGCTCATACCGCGCACCATAGCGGGGCTCGGCCGGCAACACCACTTCGAGTTGGGGCGGTGATACTTCGCGAGCAGACTGCTACTGTGCGCGCTGTTATTTAGTGGTATTGAATCCAAGAGGTGCCCAGTGCCTGCATCCATCCCGCTCCCTATCCTGCCTAATCTTAGTAGCGCCCATGTTGTGGTGGTCGGTGACCTTATGGTGGACAGATATTGGTATGGCGACGCCCAGCGTATTTCGCAGGAAGCGCCGGTGCCGGTTGTGGATGTGGAGCGGGTTGAAGATCGGCCGGGTGGCGCGGCAAACGTCGCATTGAACGTGGCAGCCCTTGGCGCCCAATGCACGTTGCTTGGTGTGGTGGGTGACGATGCGGCAGCTCACGGGTTGGAACAGACCCTCACAGCTGCCGGCGTACGTTGCGAGTTTGTTGTTGCGGAAGAATTTGCCACCATTACCAAGGTGCGGGTGATTTCCCAGCAGCAGCAACTGTTGCGTGCCGATTTTGAAACAACAGTTCCTGTTAAGTCTGCAGATGAGGTCACCAATCGGCTTGCAGTTGTGTTCGAGCGTGCCGAGCAGGACGGTCGACGGGTGAGTGCGGTGGTACTCGAAGACTATGAAAAAGGCACCTTACTAGATCCCCAGACTCTGATTGCGCGGGCGCAGGCGGCGAATGCTCCGGTGATTGTTGATCCGAAACATAAGCCGTTGTCTGCCTGGGCTGGTGCGGCCGTAGTAAAGCCGAACGAAGCCGAGTTGCGTCAGTGGCTTAAGCCCTGGCCGGCGGATGCTGATTTGCCAGCAGCGCTCGAACGCCTGCGCCAAGACAATGATCTTGGGGCGTTGGTTGTGACCCGTGGTTCTCGAGGATTGGTCGTGGCTGATGGGGCTGCGGTGCCGTTACAGGTGCCGGCCCGACGGGTGGATGTGTTCGATGTAACGGGCGCAGGCGATACCGTTGCAGCGACTCTTGCGGCGTCTATGGCAGGCGGACTGGCAGTACGCCCGGCAACGCGACTAGCGAATCTTGCGGCGAGTATTGCGGTGACTCGCACCGGCACAGTGGCCGTGTCGGCGCCGGAGTTGCGGGCATTGGCAGAAGTTGAGGCGCGTTCTGACCGGGGCTTGCTGCAGCTGGATCAGTTGCTTGAGTTTGCCGGCCGCGCCCGGGATAGCGGGCATAAAATTGTGTTCACCAACGGCTGCTTTGATATTTTGCACGCTGGGCACGTGGCCTACTTGGAAGAGGCGCGGGCGCTTGGCGATCGACTGGTAGTGGCGATTAATGCCGACGCCTCGGTGACCCGCCTGAAAGGCGAGGGTCGGCCTGTGAATACGCTCGAGCGTCGCGCGGCGGTGCTTGCGGCATTGAGCGCTGTTGACTGGGTAGTATCGTTTGCCGAAGACACGCCAGAGAACTTATTGCGCGCACTGCAGCCGGAAGTGTTGGTCAAAGGCGGCGACTACACAACCGACACCGTTGTTGGTGCAGAGATTGTGCAGGGGTATGGCGGCGAAGTGGCTGTGCTGTCATTAGTAGATGGAGTGTCTACAACAAAGATTGTGGATCAGCTACGCGGGGGCTAGTGACGAGGGGGCAAAATTTATTCTGACCCCTGCCTTTCTTGCGCCAGCTGCCCTAGCAACCGAACGTTTTCCCGCAAATGCTCAACGCTCATGGTTCCGCTGACAATCGATGACACACCAGTCATCTCACCGATCGCTGGGAGTGCCTGTGGATCTACATAGCCGCTTGCCAGTGGCTTTTTTACCAGCACGCCCGCGCCACAGGCAGCAGCCTCTGTGAACAACGGCTGTTGATCGGTTTCTTGGGAGTTGTAAGTCACCATCAGCACTTGGGCGCCCATCTGCAATGCCAGGCGCCCGCCTGCGATCGTTTTGCCCGAAAACCCACAGGCTTTCACCAATCCCTGCCGTTGCAGCTGTTGCAGTGTGTCGAGGGGTTTGAATTGCTTGAGCAGTTCAACGTCTGCTCCGCTTGAATGCACGAATACAATGTCGAGTTGCTCGCGCCCTAGGCGTCGTAGCGAACGTTCTACGCTGCGCGCAATGGCGTCTGCCGTGAAATCGAAGGCGGAGCCTGTCGGGTCCCAGGTCTCACCCACCTTTGTGCTAATGACGCAGCGCTGCGCGAGGTCGGGTAGTTGCTGCAAGGCGCGGCCTAGTCGTTCTTCGCTGCTGCCATAGGCGGGGGCTGTGTCGAGCAGCGTGATGCCAAGCCGTTCTGCCTCTGTCAGCAATTCTAGAACCTGGTTGTCAGACGGCAGATCGAATGCTGCGGGGTATTTAACGTCAGCGTTACGGCCGATTTTCACGAGCCCTAAGCCCAGTAGTGACACCTCAATACCGGTGTTACCCAAAGAACGTTGAGAGAGCAGGGTGCTCGGCGGGTTTGCGGGGTGTTTTGTCATGCCAGCCAAGGCGCAGTAGCGACGATGGGGCGCTCGGCACCCGGTTCGACTGAGCTGTCGCGCTGCTCTGCAGATGAATCGCTTGCACTCGGATCAACGGCTGGATCAATGGCATTCAACACCTGGTCGCCAAGGTCGGGTACCAGACTGAGTTTTGTCGGCCAACACAGTAGAGCGTTGCCGCAACGCACGACACAGGCCTCGTCCGGTTTGGCGCCCAAGGTTTGGCGCGGTTCGGCGCGATCTATTCGCAGCGTGCTGATCTCGGCACGGTTCCAGTCGATCCATGGCAGTGTCGCGTTGAGTTCTTGTCGTGTCACGTCGATCTGAATATCGCGATCGCGTTGCACGCCTGACGTGGCAAGGTGCCCGCCGATGTACCAGCCGAGACCGCCGCCGGGTGTTGGGTGGGTGGTGATGGTCAGGCGGGGTTCAGCCCGGCGGATGCCGGTGATGCAGTGTGCGAACAGTGGCGATAAGTGCGCGTGTTGCACAAAGACCTGGTGCAGTGGTCGCAACTGAGTCGCTGGGGCATGACTGTGACCGGCCTGCTTCAGGGCATCGCAAAACACGCTGTTGCCTGCGCCGGCGGCAAACACAAACTGGTTGGCGCGCAACTCTCGACCGTCTGCCAAGGTGAGGCTTTGCATGTTCGCCGACTCGTCAAAATTGGCACTTATAGCTTGTCCTGCGATCAGCCGGTTTTGCTGAGGGGCAGCCAGCACCTGCAGTAAGCTCGCGACATCCAACACCAGGTCGTGCAGCTTATGCACAGTGCCGTCGAACTGGGCGTTCTTGAACACGTCTGGATAAGCGGCGGGCGCGAGTGCCTCAACGCGACCGCGTAGGGCATGGCTTGCAAAGAAACTGCCGAGTTTGCCAAGTGCGCCGTTTGACCACATGTGGTACTCGTTGGCGACCACCTGCACTTGCCGTAGATCGATTTCCCCGTTACCGCTAATGCAGGAGCGCCAGCGTTCGGGCATACGCGCGATGGCTTCTGAGGCACCCGTTAGGGCAGCACCCAATGCGTACTTAATGCCGCCGTGAATCATGCCTTGTGAAGCCATCGATTGTGCGCCGCCAAGGGTCGTCTGTTCACACAGCACAGCGCGATAGCCGCGTGCGTTCAGCAGGTTCAGCAACCAAAGACCTGCAGCGCCGCCGCCAACAATGACAACATCCCAGTCTGATGTCGTGTCAGCAGAGTGCTCGACAGAGCGTTGCTGATGCCCAGCATTCATCGATGAATCGCTTGTGTTCATGGTCTGCTCTCGGATGTGTTCCGATTTGGTGCCCGACGTGGTTCGAAGATACATTCTTGTTGGCATTGTAACCGCTATTTGGGCGCTGGCTGTGCCCCAGAGTATGCAACGGGTATGCTGCGCCAATGCGTGCGCTCTACTCTTTCCTGCTATTGGTTGCCCGGCCGTTGGTGCATCTGCGCCTGTGGTGGCGCGCACGGCAAGCGCCTGCATACGGCGAGCGTCGCGCAGAACGCTTTGGTCATGTGCCGGCAAGCATTCCGCGTGGTGTGGTTTGGGTGCACACCGTGTCTGCGGGTGAAACCATTGCTGCGGCCCCGCTGATAAGAGCACTGGTGGCCCAGCTTGGTTCCTCGCCAGGGGAGCCGGGAGTGCTAGTCACCACAATGACCCCGACAGGCAGTGACGAAGTGCTGCGGTTGTTTGGGGCAACGGTTGCACACTGTTACGCGCCCTACGACTTTGTCGACGCGGTGCGGCGCTTTGTTGATCGAGTGGAGCCCGTTGCTCTGGTGTTAATGGAGACCGAGATCTGGCCGAATATGATCCGCCTCACTGCGGATCGCAACGTGCCGGTTGCGCTGGTGAATGCGCGTTTGTCAGCCCGCTCTGCTGGCGGTTATGGGCGAGTGTTGACCCTGGTGCAGCCGGTGTTGCGACGGTTTGCTTGGATCGCTTGCCAATACTCTGCGGACGCTGAGCGGTTTCGGACACTGGGCGTTTCAGCGGCCCAGATTGATGTAACCGGCAGTGTGAAATTTGATGTCGCTGAACAATCCACCAGTGATCTCCAGCATGCTCAGCTTGAGCAACTGGCCAAGGGCGCTCGATTGTCAGAACGACAGGTATGGATTGCCGGTAGCACCCATGCTGGCGAAGACGCCATAGTTTTATCTGCGCATCAGCAGTTGCTGGCAGAGTTTCCTGATTTGTATCTGATCCTTGTGCCACGGCACCCGGAACGCTTTAGCGCGGTTGCGCAATTAGCAGCTGAGCAATTACCGAGTCGGAGGTTATCCGAATTGCTGGTGTCACCAGCAACGACTGAAACCGAATCTGCTGTGCTGGTTGCTGACGTGATGGGGTTGCTGCGACCGCTTTATGGGCTCGCGGATGTTGCTTTTATTGGGGGCAGTCTTGTTGACCTTGGCGGGCACAATCCGATTGAGGCGGCAGTGGCCGGAGTGCCGATGATTATGGGTGCGGGGCGCTACAATTTTGCGGGTGTGTGTGCGTTGTTTGCGGAGGCAGGCTGCTTGCAGCAGGCGACTGACGCTCAGGAGCTTGCGACCACGGTAGCGCAGCTTATGCGTGATCCCGCGATGCGCGCCGAACAAGGTCAGCGCGCGCAACGCCTGGTTGCCGAAAATGCAGGCGCTACCCAGCGCCTGCTAACGGGCTTAACCGGCCTCGTTGCTGGCACTGGCCTTGGCCGCGAGCGGCGCTTGCTCGATGGCGCCGATAGGACCGAGGGTGCGAGTTCGTAACGACGCGAGGCGACGCACGGCATTGGCCGAATCCATAAAGGCATTGATGTCTGCCAGATCTTGCGGTGTGAGAGTGCCCACGGCTTGTTTTAGTCGTAGCAGATTCAATACGTAAGCGTAGCGAGAGTCTGCGTAGTTGAACTGCGACGCGTACAGGCGCTGCTGCGCTTGAAGCACGTCGACAATATTGCGCGTGCCGACTTCGTAGCCGGTTTGGGTGGCTTCGAGTGCTGACTCGCTGGATTTGATGGCTTTCAAACGAGCTTTGACTCGAACCACGTCGGTGGTAACCGCCCGATACAGGTTGCGCACGTCCCGGGCGACGGAGCGTTGTTGATTTTCAAGCTGCGAGGCTGCCTGACGGAAGAGAGCGCGTGCTTCGCGTGAGCGGGCGGTGGTAAAGCCACCCTGGTAGATGGGCAGACGCATTTCCAGGCCAAAGACGTCCTGGTCGATCTTGGTGCCGTTGTCGCCAAAGAAGGACCGCGACCCGTCAACGTTGTGTGTGGTGGTGGCCGTTGCAGAGATGGTGGGCAGGTAATCCGCGCGTCTGGCGCGCAAGGTTCTGCGTGTTGCGGTGACATTTTCAATCGCCGCGAGAGTGCCATAGTTTGTTTCAGCGGCGGCGGCAACCCAGTCTTCGACATTGGCCGGGGTGGGCGCAACCACGGGTAACTGTTCTGACAATCGCGACAGTTCAGGGAAAGACTCTCCCGTTAAATTAGTCAGGTTGTTGAAAAAATTATCGTGATCACCGTCAGCCTGAATGCGCTGAACCACGGCGTCGTCGTAGATCGCGGTGGATTCAAGCACGTCAGTGATGGCAACAAGACCAACATCAAAACGTTGTTGTACCTGTTCGAGCTGGCGTTTGACCGCGGCTTCCTGGGCCAGTGAAGAATCGAGAAAATCCTGGGCTCGCAATACGTTGAGGTAGGCCGTGGCCACGCGTACAACAAGCTCTTGTTCGCTGTCAGCCAGCGCCCACTCGGCGCCTTTTATGGCGGCTTTGGTGCTGCGCCAGGTGTACCAGGCAGGCATATCAAAGACGCTCTGGCGCAGTTGGGCGTTCCAGTTGTGGGTATTGAACAGGTCATCGGGAATTCGCTGACCAAAGGTCGGACTACCCGGTTGCTCGTCGACATTGGGGACCAGAAAGCGCCGTTGGTTCCAGTTAGTCGAGCCGGTGACAACCACACTTGGTAGCAGGCTCGCACGTGCCTGGGGGGCGGTTTGGCTAGTGGCGTCGAAGCCTGCACGGGCTGCTTTGATGACCGGATCGTTGGTGCGAGCAATGTCATACACCGAATTCAGATCAACCCCCGAACTCGGCAAGCTCGTCAGGCCGATGCCGAGAGCGAGCGCGGTGGATACGGAGTGTGCTCCGATGAACTTTATTGTGCGGCGCACAGAGGCGGTCGCAAACGAAAATTGCTGTTTTGGCACTGCAGTCCTGTCCTTCGTAGACAATCGCCGGGTATCGGCAGCCTGTTGGCCCTCTTTGGCGGGGCTCTGTGTTCACCTGCGGCTGATAATCCCCTCAGTGCGGTGAATCTTCTGTGGCTGTCGCTCAAAGGCGAAGCTTGTCCATGTCTATTCTTTGTTTTAACAGCTTACCAGAAGCCCGCAGCAGTAAATGCCAACCAAGTCCCTGAGCCCATGGCCGAAAGGGTTGAGTGGGGGTGTGAGGCCTTCACCTGCCGGCCATAGAGCCGCATTTTTCCGTGGTCAGGCTGACCATCAAAGTGTGTTACTTGTCACAAAATCGGGTTGTAAGCGATTTGCTCAAATTAGAGGGACGTCACCTCAGTCTGATTCAGGGCAGAATTCAACTTGACCGGAATCGCCTCTACAGGCAGTGTCCCGAGGCAATTCAAAACAGGCCGAAATAGCAGCTTATGCCGTGTTGGTCTCATCTTTTAGCCGATCAAACGGAAGCCAGCCACTAGTTTTTATGCGCAAACGTTATTCCATGAACCTGAGTGCCCATATGGCCGAGTGTGACGCCAACTACGCTCGGTTGACCACGCTTGCGCCCGCGCTGTGCAAGCCTGGTGCGCTCCAGACTTTGGGTGGTGGTAAGCAGATTCGGGGCGCTGTTGAGGCTGACCTCGACGCAGGGCTTGATTCTCACCTTGATCGTGCGAGTACCGAGTTTCTGCTCGAAATGCCCGGCAACTGTGTTGAGGTGTTGGTTGAGCTGGTCGAGCGGAGTCGTTACACCACGCTGGTGCGGTTTACCCAGCTCGGACCCGAGGTGCAGGAAGTGGCTGGGGTCGCGCTAAATCTGGCGCCGCCGACGATGCTGGTGCGGCTCTATCACGATGCCCGTTCCGCGGAAGTGGTTGAAGTGCGCAATGAAACGCGCTTTAAGGAAGTGTACGAATACCCCAATCCGCGTATGCGGGCGCGGGATGAAAAGGCCCAGGTGAACCGCTTTCTCGGTGAATATCTGGCCATGTGCTTGCGCTACGGTCTGGCCATTGAGCCAGTAACCGTTGGCAACTAAGGCGGCCCCCGACACTCGCAGCGTTGGCGTCTCCCCAACTGTGGGGTCGGGAGATCTGCGCATTCTGCAGATTACTGATACCCACCTCTTTCCCCGACCCGCAAGCGACGACGGCTACGGTCTGTTAGCCGGAGTAGACACCCGCGCCTCGCTGGGGGCCGTGCTGGATATGGCGTTGGCTGACACCGCATTGCCGCCTGATTTGCTGCTGGTGACCGGGGATATCGCGCAAGAGCCACACAGCGCGGCCTATGCGTCGTTGCATGCAGCGATTGCCGAGCGCTATCAGGGGGATGTGCTGTGTTTGCCGGGTAATCACGACGAGCCAGAACGGGCGCCCGCGACCTTTGCGCAGCGGAACTGGTCGAAGGCGGGCTGGCAGGTGCTGGCGCTGGATTCGCACGTGCACGGCGAAGAAGGCGGCGCACTTGCTGATGCAGAAATGGAGCGGCTGAGTGTTGAGCTGGAAGCGTCCCAGGCACGCCACGTTCTTGCCGCGGTGCACCACCCACCGCTTGAGTTGGCGTCGCCCCTGGATCATGGTCGGATAAAAAATGGCGCTAGGCTATTGGAACTGCTGGCGGCTGATGGGCGGGTTCGTGGTATCCTGTTTGGGCATGTTCATCAGGCGGTTTATGCAGAGATTGGCCATTTGGCTCTCTACGGCTCGCCCTCAACCTCTGTGCAATTCAAACCGCTTGTTGGGCAGTTTGCGCTCGATAACCAGGCGCCCGGTTGTCGTTGGTTGAACATTAAAGACAACGGGGAAATAGCGAGTCGTGTACAGCGACTTGCCGATGGGTCGTTCCCCGCTCAATTATCTTAGTTTCCTTCTGGAGGAACCCCCGCTAATGGCCGAACAGAGCTACTCCGCAGATGATCTGCAGGTACTCTCTGGTCTGGATCCGGTTAAACGCCGGCCAGGCATGTACACCGAAACCTCGCGCCCCAATCATTTGGTGCAGGAAGTCGTGGACAACAGTGTGGATGAAGCGCTGGCGGGCAAAGCGTCCAGCATTGAAGTGGATTTATTCAAGGATGGCTCAATCGCAGTCACCGATGATGGCCGCGGTATGCCCGTGGATATTCACTCCGAAGAGAAAGTGCCCGGCGTTGAGCTTATTCTTACCCGGTTGCACGCTGGCGGTAAGTTTGACGACAGCAACTACAACTTCTCCGGTGGTTTGCACGGCGTAGGTGTGTCTGTTGTGAACGCGCTGTCCCTCTGGCTTGAGGTTGAAATCAAGCGGGACGGCAGTGTTCACCACCAGCGCTACGAAAGCGGTGATGCCAAAACCAAGCTGAAGGTGATCGACAGCATTGGTAAGCGCAACACGGGCTCTCGAGTACACTTTCAGCCAGACCCGCAATATTTTGATTCTCCCAACATTTCTATCGGTCGCCTGAAACATTTGTTGCGGGCCAAAGCCGTGCTCTGTCCCGGCCTCAAGATCTGCATTCGAGTCGAGGCTGACGACAAGCAAAACGAAGAGTGGTTGTTTGCTGACGGCCTTGGTGGCTATCTGAAGAGCGCCATGGACGTTAAAGAAGGCCTGCCGGCGGAGCCGTTTGAGCATTCTGTCGAGAGCAAGAGTGAAGCGGTTGAGTGGGCGTTGCAGTGGGTGGTTGAAGGTAGCGAGCTCATCACCGAAAGCTACGTTAATCTCATCCCGACACCGCAGGGTGGCACCCACGTGAATGGCCTGCGTAGTGGTTTGCTTGAGGCGCTGCGCGAGTTTTGCGAGTTTCGAGATTTGTTGCCGCGTGGCGTCAAGCTGACCGGTGACGACCTGTGGTTGCAGTGCGCTTATGTGCTGTCGGCCAAGTTGACCGATCCGCAGTTCAGCGGCCAAACCAAAGAACGCTTGTCGTCGCGTGAGTCGGTTGCGTTTATTGCTGGTATCGCCAAAGACGCGTTTAGTCTTTGGTTGAATGGCCACGCCAAAGGTGGCGAGGCCATAGCCCAGCTTGCCATTGGTAATGCTCAGAAGCGCATTCAAGCGAGCAAGAAGGTCGCGCGTAAGAAGATCACCTCGGGGCCGGCATTGCCTGGCAAGCTAGCTGATTGTTCCTCAGGTGATACGGAACGCTCTGAACTGTTTCTTGTTGAAGGTGACTCTGCTGGCGGTTCGGCAAAACAGGCGCGTGATCGTGAATATCAAGCGGTGATGCCGCTGCGCGGTAAGATTTTGAATACCTGGGAAGTAGACTCCTCTCAGGTGCTTAGTTCCCAGGAAGTACACGACATTGCGGTCGCAATTGGGGTCGACCCGGGCTCCTCTGATCTGTCTGGCTTGCGCTATCACAAGATCTGCATCCTTGCGGATGCTGACTCTGATGGCGCTCACATTGCGACGCTGTTGTGCGCCCTGTTTATCAAGCACTTCACTGAGCTGGTTGTGCAAGGGCACGTTTATGTGGCGATGCCGCCGTTGTATCGGATAGATATTGGTAAAGAAGTTATCTACGCGCTGAATGAGTCAGAAAAAGAATCAGCACTTGATCGAATTGAGAAAGAGAAAAAGAAAGGCAAGTTGGTCGTGCAGCGCTTCAAAGGGCTGGGCGAAATGAATCCGCTGCAGCTGAGAGAAACTACCATGGCGGTGGACACCCGAAGCCTGGTGCAAATGACCCTCAAAAATCCCAAGAAGACCGAAGAGGTGATGGACATGATGCTGAACAAAAAGCGCGCGTCTGATCGCCGGTCTTGGCTTGAGAGCAAAGGCAATGAAGCGCTGATTGATTAGCACTTTGCGATCAACCTAGCTTGTGCCTGTAGTCAGAATAAACGCTGACTCCAGGCCAGCATCACCTCAGCAACGATAACCACTAATTACCAAGCAAGAGTCCACCAATGGATCAAGAGATTAGCGACTTCGACTCGCTGCCCCTGCACAGTTACACCGAGAAGGCGTATCTCGACTACTCGATGTACGTCATCAACGACCGTGCATTGCCGCATATTGCTGATGGCCTGAAGCCTGTCCAGCGCCGCATTATTTTTGCGATGTCAGAGCTGGGTTTGAGCGCGACGGCAAAGTACGTTAAGTCAGCCCGTACGGTGGGTGACGTACTCGGCAAGTATCACCCGCACGGTGACAGCGCCTGCTATGAGGCCATGGTGCATATGGCCCAGCCCTTCTCGTTTCGCTACCCATTGGTAGATGGGCAGGGCAACTGGGGCGCGCCGGACGATCCTAAGTCGTTTGCTGCCATGCGTTATACCGAATCGCGTTTGTCGCGCTATGCCTCCCTCCTGTTATCAGAATTGGGGCAGGGTACGGTTGAGTTTCAGCAGAACTTTGATGGTTCGATGGAAGAGCCAAAGCTGTTGCCGGCGCGGTTGCCGTTTGTGTTGCTCAACGGCAGTAGCGGCATTGCAGTGGGTATGGCTACCGACATTCCGCCGCACAACATGAATGAAATCGTCAGTGCCTGCATTCACTTGCTCGACAAGCCCAAGGCCAGCATCGACGACATCATGACTCATGTGAAGGCTCCCGACTTTCCGTCGGGTGCTCTGATCGTGACGCCGCCGGAAGAAATTCGCGACATGTACACAACCGGCCGCGGCAGTATTCGCTCGCGCGCAATCTACCACCTTGAAGACGGTGAAGTGGTTATCACGGCGCTTCCGTATCAGGCATCGCCAACAAAAGTCATCGAGCAGATAGCGGCGCAGATGCAGGCGAAGAAACTGCCGATGCTGGTCGATATTCGAGACGAAGCTGATCACGAGAATCCGATTCGCATCGTTTTAGTGCCTCGCTCAAATCGCGTGGATACCGAACGAATGATGAGCCACCTGTTTGCCAGCACCGATTTGCAAAAGAGTGCGCGTGCCAACTTCAACATGATTGGTCTCGACATGCGGCCGCAAACGCTGGGGCTGGTTGATCTGCTCAAGCAGTGGCTCGAGTTTCGCCGCGACACGGTGACCCGCCGCATTCAGCACCGGGTCGATAAGATCGACGCGAGACTGCACATCATCGAAGGCCGTATGGTCGCCTATCTGAATATCGATGAGGTGATACGGATCATACGAACTGCCGATCACCCCAAGCAGTCGTTGATGGATACCTTCAAGATCAGCGACATACAGGCGGAAGATATTCTCAACCTGCGTCTGCGACGATTGGCCAAGCTCGAAGAGATTGAGCTGGTGACCGAGCAGAACGAACTGCAGAAAGAGCGCGGCGGACTCGTGAAGATTCTGGGTTCGAAGGCGCGCATGACAACGCTGATTAAGAAAGAGTTGTTGGAAGCTGCGGAAGAATTTGGCGATGAGCGTCGCTGTGAGCTAGCAAGCGTTGTAGAAGCCCAGGCGTTTGCCGAAGAAGAACTACTGAGCAATGACCCCATTACGGTGGTGCTGTCAGCCAAGGGTTGGGTGCGTGCGGCCAAGGGCCACGAGGTTGTCGCAGAAGATCTGAATTATCGCAGTGGCGATGAGTTTAGTGCGGCGGTGCGTGGTCGCAGCAATGAGGCGCTCGCATTTGTCGACTCAACGGGACGGTCTTATTCAGTCGTGCCCCACACGCTGCCGTCGGCGCGTAGTCAGGGCGAACCGCTTACCGGGCGGCTCAAGCCACCCGATGGCGCAACCTTTGTTGGTGTGACCATGGGTTCAAGTCGGGCACGCTTGCTGTTGGCAAGTAGCGCTGGTTACGGCTTTGTAGGCCGACTGGAAGACATGATGACCAAGAACAAGGCAGGTAAGGCACTGCTTAATGTTCCAAAAGGTGGAGTTGCTCTCCGCCCGTTCATGTTTGACCCCGATGGCGACTCTGACGTGAGCGACGCCTATGTTGCAGCGGTCACTAGCACCGGACATCTACTGCTGTTTCCCATTGCCGAGTTGCCTGAGATGAGCCGAGGTAAGGGCAACAAGATTATTAACGTGCCCTCTGCTGCGTTTAAAGCGGGCACCGAAACGGTGATTTCGGCGGTGGTTTATCGGCCCAGTCAGTCGCTGGTGGTGTATGCGGGTGCGCGTCATCACCGCATCAAGTTTAAAGACCTCGAACACTATATTGGTGAGCGAGCGCGGCGTGGCCGCAAGCTGCCGCGTGGGTTTCAGAAGGTCGACCGCATCGAAGTTGAGTGAGCTGGTTTGTGCTGATCAGTTTGAGGGCGCGCGTAGGGCCTGAATCTGATTAGCTAACATCGAGGCAGTGGCCGGCTTTGCGCCGCTCATTAGAAAATAATCCTGGGTCTTGCCGGTGTGCAAACCCGCCAGAGCGGGGCTGTGTTCGCTAGTGAGTTCGAGACGCTCCGAACGTGGTAGCTGACGGGCAAACTCTGCTCCCAGTGCGACCGCATTGTCTTCTGCGAGCGCGGCGTGAAGCAGTGCGTCTTCTAATTGTTCATCGACGCTCGGATGCAGTAGTGACTCAGAACCGAGGGGTAGCTGCAGGTGTTGCAATGAGTAGCGGTATCGAGCGCCGCCGGGCTGGTTGCCCAGTTGGGCCAGCACCAGCGCGGCGCAGGCGGCCTGAAAGCTGCGTTCCGGCGCATCGACCTCAGCAAACAAAACCGCGGTGGCGGTAGATGATAGTTTTTGTACGGAGCCTTGATACAGCGTCGCTACGGCTTTGGCGTTACCGTTTGCTTGGGTCATAAGGGCATCGCGGCGTGAAGCGGACATGTCATTGCCATTAAACAGGTTCACCAGCAGCAGATAAAAGTGAGTTTGTGCGCCGCTGATTTGGGATGTGCTCGTGTCTGCCGATGGTTGCGCGTTTGCGGATGGTTGCAGGCCCAGGCGGGTTAACCAGGTAATCAGGAGTATGAGAGCAACTGCGCTCAGCACGAGCGCGGCGGCAACGCGCAGCTGATCTTGCAGGTGATAGTCGTCGTGCGCCGGTTGTAGTGCATCGGTGGCAACAATCACCTTCACGAAGCCGGCTGTTGCGTCGACGAGCTGAATAGGACGTGTGAACTCTCGGCTGTTTTTTGTCGCGCTGGTGCTTAGGGTGTGCGGTGCACCAGCAGCCGAGCTTGTATAAGAGGCCAGTGTTGCGCCGTCCATCGAATAGATTTCGACTTGCAGGATCGCCGGCTCTGCAACCACCTGTTCCGCCAGCACGTTCAGCGCTATTGCGTCTTCCCGCACCATAGCGTCTTGGCCAAGTCGGGCCAGTTGGCTCGCGACCAGGCTGCCATAGCTCTCAAGGTAGGCCGCCTCCCGGTAGTCTTTTGCTATTAAGGTCTCTAGACCGGCCAGCAAGGCAAGGCTCAATAGCGCTACCGCGATGAGTTGAGTGCGCCTGGCAAGCGCGGCGAAGTGCTCGGCCGGACCGCTCGCGGGCAGGTGAGGCGATTCGGGTGCTGATGTAAGGAGTGGTTCGGACATGAAGAGAGGCGCGGATGCGAACCTAGATGTAGAGGTTGGAGGGCAAGCGTTAGTATGATGGCTCTCACCAGTATGCTGCAAGAACGAGCCACTATTGACTGACCTTCAGGCCCCTGTTGTTTTACTAAATATTTCCGGTGAAGACCGCGTTGGTCTTATGTCCGAAGTAACGGCTGAGCTCGCGGAGGTAGATGCGCAGGTTCTCGATATCGGCCAGGCCATTGTGCACAGTCAGTTGGTGCTTGGTTTGCTGGTGCGCTTTCCTTGTGATGCCACCTCTCAGCAGCGCACGCTGACAGCCATTACCGAGCTTGCGACGCGGCGCGATGTTGGCTTTGAATATCGGCCGATTGTGGAATCAGACTATGCAGCCTGGGTGGGGCAGCAAGGCCAGCCACGTTACATCCTTACTCTGCTGAGTCCCGGCTTGACGGCAAGCCAACTAGCGGCAATCAGTACCATTACCTCCCGCCACGGACTGAATATTCTTGGAGTTGAGCGGTTATCTAATCGGGTGCCGCTCGATGCGGCTCGTGGTGCAGACGCCAGCCTGCCGTCGGGCCCGGCCCGGGCGAGCGTAGCGATGACCTTGCGTGGTGCGCTGGCAGATGAGCGCGCTCTGAAAATTGAACTGCTAGCTGCGGGGGGTAATCTCGATTTTGATTGCAGCATTCAGCTCGACAGCGTTTATCGACGCAATCGCCGGCTGGTTGCTTTTGATATGGATTCGACCTTGATTCAAGTTGAGGTTATCGACGAGCTGGCGCGCCTGCACGGTGTGTACGACGAGGTTGCCGCGATTACTGAGCGGGCGATGGCTGGAGAACTCGATTTTCAAGCCAGTTTTCGCGCGCGGGTGGCGTTGCTCAAGGGGATGTCGCAAGACGCATTGCTAGAGGTTGCGAGTACTGTTCCTTTGAGTGACGGTGCCGAGCGGCTGATTCGGGCGCTAAAGCACTTTGGCTATAAGATTGCCGTACTGTCGGGAGGCTTTCAGTTTGTTGGGGACCAACTGGCGGCGCGTTTGGGAATTGACCACGTTTACGCCAACTCTCTGGAGTTTGCTGACGGTGTTGCGACTGGCGAAGTAGCGGGTCCCATTGTGGACGCGACAGCAAAGGCGCGAATACTCGGTGAGCTTTGTTTAGCGGAAGGAATTTCGCCGGAGCAGGCCATTGCTCTGGGCGACGGCGCCAACGACCTGCCGATGTTGGCTGCTGCGGGATTGGGAATTGCGTTTCACGCCAAGCCCGTTGTGCGCTCAAGCGCGGAGCACGCCATCTCTCAGTTTGGCTTAGATGCTGTGCTCTATCTGCTTGGTTTTAGCGATACAGAGATCGAAAACGTCGGAGCTTAGCGCCGGCTTTAGTCGCCGGTGCTGAAATCGTACGCCATTCGATCGCTGGGCTCTTGCAGGTAGTGACCTTGAATGTAGTTCGCGCCCGCTTGCCATAGCGTCGACAGAATCTGTGCGTTCTCAACCATAGGGACGATGGTTAGTTTGCCCATTGCCTGTAGGTCTTTAATCATCTCAGTGACCGCAGTGCTAGATTCTGGGCTGTCATTCATGTTCTGAACATGAGAGCCGTCAAGTTTCACAAAGTCGACAGGAATGCGTTCGATCAGCTTTGTAGTGTCACCCTGCAGGCCGAAGCGCGAGATAGATGCTCTCACATGCATGCCTCGCAGCGTTTCCACAAATTCTCTGGTTTGTTCGATGTATTCCAGAGCGTCTTCTTCTGTGATTTGGAAAATAACCGCATCGCTCGGCAGTCGGGCGGCTTTAATGGCTACGGAGAGCCATTGCGCAAATTCTTCATCTGCAACGCTGTTGCTGGTGAGATTGATCGTGATTCGAGTGTCGTGGCCCTTGGCGCGATGCCCTGACAGCAGTTTGATTGACTGCAGAACTACCCAGCGATCAATTTTTCCGGCGACGCCTGCATCAATGGCCGTGCGCAGAAAGTTGCCTGGTGCGACTTGCTCGCCATTGTCATCGATCATGCGTAAGAACACTTCGTAGTGCTCGTCTTCATCGCCACGCAAGCTGATGATTGGTTGAAACAGCAGGGCAAAGCTGTGTTTCTCAATCGCCTGGTTGACCTGTCGAAGAACCTGTTGGGAAACGCTGGCTGGATCGTCGAAATCTGTTTCTGGCTCGGGCCAGATTATTTCGTTTTCACCCTCATGGGCGATAAGCAGCAGAAAGCCTTCGTCCAATGCAGATTCAATCGACGGCGTATTTTCGGTAGTTACAGCGACGATCGAAATGGTTGTTGTTGTCGGGTTATCGTTGATCTCCGCGCGCATCTGTTCTATTCGCAGACGCAGGCTGTCGACGCTCGACTGATTTTCTGACTCCGTTGCGCCGGATAAATACATCGCAAAACGGTGGTTGTCGATTCGTGAGTAGCGCTCGAGGCCAACGGCGCCTTCGAGTTCTGCTCCCACGTGAGCAGCCAGTTGATTAGCTGAACGAACCCCAAGTGTTGACTGTTGTTCGTCGAAATTGTCGATCTGAGCGATCAGCATCACGTGCTGGCGATCTTTGTTTTGTTCGCAGGCACGCTCAAGATGGTGCAAGAACTGATCGATGGTGGAGCCGCCCTGAGTGGGCTTGTGCTGTAGCGGTGCAGTCTGCTCCGTTGCGACGGCGAGTGTTTTGACCATTACCTGGGTAGATAGCTCACCGTCGTAATGCGTTGCGCTGAGTGCGAACTCTGCGTTAAACGTGGCGCCGTCGTTTGCCTGTGCTTGGCACTCAAAGGGCTCGACAATACCTGAGTTGCGAATTTGCTTTAGTTGTTCTTTTACGAGCTCAGTCGACTCATTGGCGAACAGATCCATGAGCGCTATGCCCATTAGTTCGTCAGCGTCTTCGAAACCGAACAAGGCTGAGTATTCATTGTTGGCGAAAATATGCATGCCTTCATGCACGTACGCGATAGGTACAGCTGAGGCTCCGAGTAACTGTTCGCAGCGCTGCTGCACTTCGGCCAGTTCGCGTTCGACCTGTGCGAGCTTCACGCGGGCGAGCATGTGCTCTGCTTCGCGATCGATGATCTTGCCGAGCAGTTGGTTTTTTGAATCTTCCACAACATGAGTCGCTCCGAGATCCATGAGCTCGAGAGCAGCTACTGGGTCATCAGACTGGGTAGCGACGACAATTGGCAGGTCGGCGCAGATCTGCCGGAGAGATCTCAAGGTGCCATTTATATCAGGCAGTGAGTGATGGATTAGCAGAAGGTCTACAGAACCTTCCTGGAATGCATCACGAGCCGCTTGAGGGTCTTCGGCAATAGCCATACGTGTGCTGATACCCATATTGCGCAGAGCGGAGTCGACCTCGTGGGCGCGATTCTCTGAGCCATCGGCGATTAGCAAACGTACTGGTGCTGGCGAACTCATTTCAGCCACATTGTCCTTTATTACTTGTTCGTTAGCGTCTGCCAAATCAGCAGTGCTGACGAACAATACTTCAGAATTATCTCGAGCAATCTACTCGAAAGCGGACGTGAGAAGCGGAATCGTATTTTTAGTTTCGATTCGCTGTCATGGTGATGTCCTCAGTCACTTCCCACGCGGAACTGATGTTGAGGTCAATTTGAGAGTTTTCCAAGTAACCATCAAGCATTCTGAATGTGAACTGGATAAAACTCTCGGTCCTTAGTCGTTCCTCTGCCAACTGGGCCGTAGCTTGAATGCCTTGGCGCTGTAGGTGGATTTTCTGTTGTTCGCTAAACATGATCGCTGGTGTGATCAAAGTCGCAGGTTGGCGAATTGCCGAAAGCTCGGGCAAAAGCAGTGCGCGCGTGTAGTCGGTTGGTCCACCTTTCTTTTGAACGATGCGAATCGCAACTGGTATCGCGCGAGGTGCCATGAGTTCTAGGCCAGTTTGGGTTTGACCTTCTACTTTGCGAACCCAACGTAAAACGGCGATACACCAGCGCTGGTCACGTTCTTCACGAACCGCCATGATGTCGCCAGCTTGCATGTTGGTGGGGGCATCGTCACCCCAGCTGATTCTATAGCCGCCTGGGCTGGTGTCCTGAACTTCT
Source organism: Pseudomonadales bacterium (assembly GCA_023300545.1). Classification (GTDB taxonomy): domain Bacteria; phylum Pseudomonadota; class Gammaproteobacteria; order Pseudomonadales; family Azotimanducaceae; genus JALZVT01. Next base: position 65,827 of record JALZVT010000010.1, on the reverse strand, counting down.
ACTTCATGGAACGGATAGAGTAGATCTTCAACGGCAGGTACATCCGGTGCTTCACTGGGTGCTGAGTCGTCGTCTGTATCCAGTTGCTGATCTAATGATTGTCGGCGTACTTTCTCTCTGCGCTCGTTTCGTTGTTGTTCTTCTCTCTGCCGCCTTTCACCAAGACGTTGTGATTCTTGGGCGCGTGCTTCAGTAAATTGATGCAGGTCGACGCCAGGATCGATGGTTTCAGAAACAGCCTTGTCGTGATAGTTGCCCCAAGCGTCTTGTTTGGGTTGTACACCACCGGCAACGCCGCCGTTTGCGGTCACTAGAAAGGGGTTGATTTCACGCTTTAGCATCGCATCGGTGTTGCCGAGCTGTTCGCTGAAATCTACGCCGCCAGAAATAAAGTAGTGCACACCACGCATGCCAACAGCCACTTTCATTTGGCCCTTAGCGGGTGCGCGACGGAAACCACGTTTGGCTATTTCTCCCCAGCACGATGCTAGGTGGTTGGCGACTGACGGTTCCATGAAATCTGGAACGGGCAGCTCAGTGTCGATGTTCTTTAGGAACGCTTCGAGCTGATAGACCAGCGTACCGGTATTCAGGCCGCGTAGTGATGGATTGCTTTTGTCTTTTACCAGACGCGTATAGCGCGGTGGCTCATCACTCTCGAGATCGATACAAAACAACGAGTCTTCAGCGTTGGGAACTATCTCGGCATAGCCGACCCAGAGCTCAAGCGCATTGAAGATGGCCGTGAGCTGGCGATGTCTGAGCTGATTTGGTTTTGCGCAGGCTAACAACATGCAGCGCATATAGTGGTCAGCAATACTCAGGTTCATCACAGAATGATTTTCATCATCGGTGATTTTGTGCGTCGCTACGTTCATGCGTTCGGCAAGACTGTAGAGCTGGTTCAGTTCGAGCCAAAGGTTACGACTGGGCGCAACGTAGTGCTGACAACTTCGCAGCAACGTCCGCGACAGGTCAGCGATGGTGCGATGGCTTGCCAGTGTCACAACTCGGCGATCGTCTGCTTTGCTCGGGTTTGCGTCGCGAATGGTTGCCTTGTAACCAATGGTGAGATTGGTTTGCAGGCGCTGAGCAAGCATGGAGTGCTCTTCGCTGTTGTCCGAGTTGCCTGAGGTGCGATCGAGTCGCGAGCAAATGTATTCAAGCGTTGGACGCAGCTCTTCGAGTAGGCGCATGCGCTCAATCGACGGAACATTGAGGCGAGCGACTTCAGAAGTCGCCCCCAGAAGTTGATCTGCTGTATTTTGAGTGTTGGCCATTGGCAAGCCTGCAACCCAATCAGCTAATGCGTTGGGGGTAGACTTGCAAAACGACAGCTGGCCCAGATCCGGGGCGGGTGTCGTCAATTTAACCGCTGTGATGACGTCCATGGTTCAACCGACAATTAGTGGGGTCATTATAGGGGATAGCGCTTGACAGAGTGTGTCGTATGCCCGGTTTTACGGGGTATCATGCGAGCCGCGTATCACTTGGGAAGCACGGCTGCATGGCGAACTACTCCACTAACGAATTCAAAGCGGGACTCAAGGTCCTGCTCGAAGGCGAGCCTTGCTCGATTCTTGAGAACGAATTTGTCAAACCTGGCAAAGGACAGGCCTTTAATCGCGTAAAAATGCGTAACCTGAAGAGTGGCCGGGTTTGGGAGCGTACGTTTAAGTCCGGAGAGTCGATAGAAGCGGCTGATGTTCTGGAAACGGACATGGAATTCCTCTACTCCGATGGTGAATTCTGGCATTTCATGCGCACCGATGACTCTTATGAGCAGTTGGCTGCGGATGCAGCGGCAGTGGGAGAGGCAAAAGATTGGCTTAAAGAGCAGGATACCTGTCAAGTTACACTTTGGAATGACGCACCTATCGCGGTAGAGCTGCCTAATTTTGTCGAACTAGAGGTCACTGAAACCGATCCCGGATTGAAAGGTGACACAGCGCAAGGGGGTACCAAGCCCGCGACCTTGCAGACCGGGGCCATCGTCAAGGTGCCGCTGTTCATTAACATAGGCGAAGTACTGCGTATCGACACCCGCACGGGCGAGTACGTTAGCCGCGCCTGATCCGGTGCCAATACTGGTCCCAAAGGCGGTGCCGTGGATGATCTGAATTGGGCGCCGGGCGCTTCACTCGCGGCATTGCGGGATCGTGGTGTAGCACTTGCCTTGGCCCGGCAATTTTTTGCCGATCGTGACGTGTTGGAAGTGCAGACTCCGTTGTTGGGCGCAGCCTCTGTGACCGACCCCAACATTCAAGCCTTGGTCGTTGAGGGCGGTAACGGCTACCTCCAGACCTCCACCGAATACCACCAGAAGCGTCTGCTGGCGGCAGGGCTGGGTGATAACTACACCCTCGGGCCGGTGTTTCGGGCCGGCGAGCAAGGTCGGTTGCACAATCCGGAATTTATCATGCTCGAGTGGTACCGACTCGGGTTCGACGATCGAGCGCTGATGAGCGAAGTCGGGGAGCTAGTTGATGCGCTGCTGGGCCCCGCACTCTACGAAACGCTCAGCTACGCCCAGTTACTTGCTAGTGGCACCCTCAGCGTCGCCGAACGGCGCGACGTACCCTCCACCAATCACGCTGATCTGCGAGTGGTTAACGCGCTGGAAGCGCTGGGCCCAGGTCGCCGATTTATTGTCGACTACCCGGCGGGAGAGGCGGTGCTGGCGCGCCTGGACGATGCTGATTCTGCGATTGCGCGACGCTTTGAGTTGGTGGTTGACGGTGTGGAACTCGCTAACGGTTATTTTGAGCTTACGGACCCGGCGGTACATCGCGAGCGTTTTGCGGCAGACCAGCAGGTACGGGACCAGCAGGGCTTGCCCCCAGTGAACCCTGATCCGCGATTGCTCGCCGCTGTTGATGCCGGACTACCCAGCTGTGCGGGCGTAGCCCTAGGTTTTGATCGCTTGCTGCAGCTGCGTCAGGGCGCGCAATCGCTGACTGATGTGCAGGCCTTTGGTTGGCTACGCCGTTAGCGATTCGCGGCTTCGATGTCAGAATTCCTCCCGCCCCATTCGCCCAGTCGCATGCCCATTTTCACGATTGCCCCCGGCTGTACCTCTGGCACAAATTCGACGCCTGCAGGTAGGCACAGCACGACGGTAGAGCCGAGTAGAAACCGACCCATTTCCTCGCCTTGTTTGAAGGACCAGTTCTGAGTGCGTGATTCTTTTGTTTGGTACGGCGATTGAGCGTCACCCCATACTGTTTCGATGCTGGCTACGATGAGGGCGCCCACAAACACAATCGCGGCAGTACCGTTGGGGCTGTCGTAGGCGCAGGTCAATCGTTCGTTGCGAGCAAACAGATCGGGTAGGTGGGTGGCTGTTGTTGCGTTCACCGAGAACAGCTCGCCGGGCAGTGCGATGGTTTGGGTGAGGGTGCCGCTCGTTGCCGCGTGAATGCGGTGGTAGTTTGCCGGTGCCAGGTACAGCGTAATGAACTGGCCGCCCTGCATCTGTTGAGCGAGGTCAGCGTCGCCCAGTAGATCTTCCAGGGCGTAGTGCACGCCTTTAGCCTGCAGCAATGAGCCGTTGGTGATGGGGCCAAATTCGCTAACAAAGCCATCGACGGGCGAAACCAGCACGTTGTCTCCACCATCGATCGGGCGCTCGCCGGGGGCCAGCGCCCGGGTGAAAAAATCGTTGAAGCTTTTGTAGTCGCTGACCTGTTTACGCTCGGCCTCCTCGAGAGAAATGCCGTAAGCGAGCTTGAAAAGAGTAATTATGGGCGTGCAAATAAAACCCAGTTCGCTGGCGGCAAGCAGGCCGCCGAAGCGCGACATAAGGTGCTTTGGCAATAACTTTTGCAGAGTGACAAACGCTGAACTCAAAGGACTTGTCCTGCGGGGTCTATCAGCGCGTCGGGTGGGCCGGTGATGATGGGCGTGTCTTGTCGATTGCCCCATTCCGCCCAAGAGCCATCGTAACCCTGAATGTTTGGGTAGCCGAGCAGGCGAGCCACCAGATAGGCAAGCCCCGAACGATGATGAGTTTGGCAGTGCACCACAACGTTGTGATCCGCGCGGATGCCGCGGCTTGCGAGGAGCTCGGGCAGGTCAAGACGGAGCCGTAAGTGCCGTTCGGTATCCATGACGTCCAGCCAGTCGAGATGGTGGGCGCCGGGTATGCGACCTGCCCGGGCCGAACCGGTGCGCTCGCCCGTGTGTTCCGCCAGTGAGCGAGCGTCCCAGATACATAGGTTGGGTGCGGTTTTATGCTCGGTCTGGTCTGCGGGACTTTGCAGTGCGTCGATAATGTCTTCGCAGCGCGCCACCAGAGCAGGGTTGTAGGCAATCGTGGGTGCTGTACTGGCAGGGGTAGGGTTAACCTCACCTTGCTCCAAGGGTAGATCCGCGCCGGCCCAAGCGTGCAGTCCGCCATCTATATAGCGCCAGCGGTTGTGGTCGATGACGTCGAGTGTCCAGGCGAGTCTGCCAGCCCAACCACCTCCCTCGTCGTCATACAGCAGAAGTTCTTTGTCGGGCGTGTAGCCGATGCGTTGTAGCGCTTGTGCCAGTCGTTCGGGTGGGGGCAGCTTGCCTGGCGCGGGTGGTGCGCCCAGTACGAGGTCCATTGGCGTTAGCAAGACGGCTCCCGGGATGTGCGCTGCCGCAAAGGCAGCCGGACTGCTTACATGTACAATCAATAGCTTGTCGAACGATGTACTTCCAGATTGATTTGAAGTCTGGGCAAATGCCGCTTCTGCGGTTAAAAGTTGTTCGGAGAAAGTCTGCGTGCTCATCTGGTTCTCTATACCGCTTTATTAAAGTTGTAGTTGATGGAAAGACAGAGGCGGCATGATAGTCGTTGTTAACCACTACGAACACGTTGGCCGCTTTATTGGCCGCTGAGGAACTGCATGGCGAGTCCACTGGTATGGATTGATCTCGAGATGACCGGGCTGGAACCGGATCGGGATTCCATTATCGAAATAGCGACCATTGTCACCGATGGCAACCTGGAAACGATTGCTGAGGGGCCGGTTTTTGCCATCAAGCAACCGGAATCTTTGCTTGCCTCGATGGACGAGTGGAACACGACCCATCACACGGCCTCTGGCTTGCTTGAGCGAGTTCGTCACCACAGTGTGGACATCAAGGAAGCTGAGGCGATGACCCTGCGCTTTCTCGAAGAGCACGTTGAGCACGGCAAGGCGCCATTATGTGGTAACACCATTTGGCAAGATCGGCGTTTTTTGGCGGGTCACATGGCTGAGCTCGAAAAATTCTTCCACTACCGACTCATCGATGTCAGTTCTATCAAAGAACTGGCTCGCCGTTGGCGGCCCGAAATGTTGAACGGGTTCAGTAAAAAGAACGAACATCTCGCACTTGCAGACATACGCGAGTCGATCGCTGAGTTGAAATTTTATCGAGACAATTTTTTCGATTTGACCGGTAACTAGTCTAAAACCGATCCAGGGCCCACTGCAGGTGTTCCGCGAGAAGATCTGAGGCGCCTTTCAGCCTATTGGTAAGGGCCTGCTTTACCTCCGTACTAGCAGAGCCATTCCCCAGTGCTATCGCCAGATTGCGTTGCCACTGTTCGTAACTGATACGCCGAATGGGTGAGCCCCGCGTCTGGGTTTCAAATTCGGTTTCACTCCAGTTAAATAATTCCAGCAAGCGAGTGCCGTCAAGGTTGCTGCGTGGCGTGAAATCCGGTTCTAGGGTTTCAGCGGCCTCGCGATTCCACGGGCAGTACAGCTGGCAATCATCGCAACCAAATACCCGATTGCCGATTGGGGCGCGTAGTTCCTCTGGAATCACGCCCTTCAGCTCAATGGTCAGGTAAGAAATGCAACGTCGGGCGTCGAGTGTTTGTGGGGCAATAATCGCGTTAGTGGGGCACACCGTAATGCAGGCTTTGCAGTTACCGCAGGCGTCCTTTTTAGGTTTTGTGTTCACTGGCAACGGCAGGCTAGTGAAAACCTCCCCCAAAAAAAACCAAGAGCCCACATCTTCGTTGAGCAGCAGCGTGTGTTTGCCGATCCAGCCGAGTCCGGCTTTTTCGGCGAGTGCTTTCTCCAGAACTGGCGCGGAGTCAGTAAAGGCGCGTAGAGCCAGAGCCGGTTGAGATGAGGTGCTATTGGCGGCACCAAACGAGTTACCAAACTGATTGTTGATCCGGCTGGCAAGTTGGCCGAGCCGCTTGCGCACTACCTTGTGGTAGTCGCGACCGAGGGCATAGCGTGACACGTAGCCGAGCTCTGGGTTTTGCAGCACGGTAAGTGGTTGGGTGTCGGCTGGTAGGTAGTTCATCCTCGCGCTGATGACCCGCGCTGTTCCCGGCACAAGCTCGGCAGGATTGAGGCGCTTTAACTGGTTCCTTGCCAGATAGCCCATATCACCGTGAAAGCCCCGGTTCAGGTAATTTTCCAGGTGGTCAGCATAGGCAGACAGGTCGAGGTCGGTGACGCCCAGTGCCTGAAAACCCAGCTCGTTACCCCAGCGCTCAATGGTTTGCCACGCTGTTGCGGGGTCGGTAAAGCGATCGTCAGCTAGCGTTTCAGCTGTGGGAGGTTGTGGGGCCATGGCGTGAGTATAATCACCCAGTGATGCACGCCTATACCTCTGCTGAATCTTCTGCGCTCGACGCTGCCGCCCAAGCCCAGGGCGTTGCCGGCTTTGAGTTGATGCGCCGCGCGGGTGTGGTTGCATTCGAGCGCATCTGCGAGAGTTTTGTAACGGCAGATACGCTGCTGATACTGGCGGGCAAGGGCAATAATGGCGGTGACGCCTGGGTTGTGGCGGGAGCGGCTTTTGCTGCGGGCTGGACGGTGCACCTTTGGCAGATCGGCGGGGAGGTGCTCTCCGGCGAGGCCGCGCTGGCCCGGGATTGGGCGCGAGCCCAGGGTGTGATAGCCCGACCGGAGGTGGCGTCTGCTGAGTTGCCGACCGTGACCTCGCTGGTCACTCGTGCAGGCACAACACTCGAGCCTGCACGCAGCCTGGTTATTGATGGGCTGTTGGGAACGGGTTTGAACAGCGCCCCACGGCCTGAGACGCAACTGGCGATCCAATGGGCCAACCACACGCGACTGGGTGTTGTGGCGCTTGATGTGCCTTCGGGCCTTGCGGTGGATAACGGTGCGGTGCCGGGTGGGTGGCCGGAGGCTGTCATTCGTGCGGATCTCACGGTGACCTTCATTGGCATGAAGCTCGGCTTGCTTACCGGTCGAGGTCCAGACTGCGCAGGCGTTGTTTGTTACGAATCACTGGGTGTGGACGTGCCGCGCTTAACACGCGAGCTGGGCGCGTTGGGTTCCAGTCTGCACTCGCCAACACCCTTCGGTACCCAGATTCTGGGTCACCCTGTTCCGCCGTTACCGGTAAGAAATAGAGCGGCCTATAAGAATCAGTTTGGTCATGTCTTGGTGTTAGCTGGCGACCATGGTGGCGGTGGTGCCGCGCTGCTCGCGGCGGAGGCCGCACTGCGCTCGGGGGCTGGCCTGGTGTCGGTTGGTACGCGCGGCGAGCATATGCCAGCAATGCTGGCTCGGCGCCCTGAGTTGATGGTGCGAGTTGTTGAGGGCAAGTTGGCCGCCGCGCGCCTTACTGAGCAAGCGACGGCCATTGTTGTTGGGCCTGGTCTTGGACAGGGCGCGTGGGGGCAGCAGCTGTTTTCGGCGGCTCTGGATGCCGCTGAGCTCGGCGTGAAGCTGATCATTGACGCGGATGCTTTGAACATTCTTGCGGCCAGAGCAACACGACCAGCGCTTCCTGCCCACTGCGTGCTCACGCCACATCCCGGGGAAGCGGCCCGCTTGCTGGGTTGTTCGTCGATTGATATTGAGGCCGATCGAGTGGCAGCGGTGACAGAGCTTGCGCATCGCTATGGCTGTGTCGCGCTGCTAAAAGGCGCAGGTACGCTGGTCGCGGATGGTTCGGGGCTTGTCAGCGTCTGTCGGCTGGGTAATCCGGGCATGGCCAGCGCGGGGATGGGCGATACGCTGGCAGGTATTGTTGCGAGCCTTGTTGCGCAGCAGGAACTGAGTGCCAACTGGGTGGGGCGAGCCGTGCTGTTGCATGCGGCCGCTGGTGATCGTGCCGCTGGCCGGCTAGGCGAGGCGGGCTTGCTAGCGGCAGATGTCATTGCAGAGTTACCCTCGGTTCTTGGCGGCACGGATGCGAGCGCAATCGAGCCTAACTCCAGTGCTTTGGGTGGCGAAAACCAATGAACAACGTTGTGCGTGAAGAACACGTGGTGTTGCCAGATGAGTTGGCGACACAGGCGTTAGCTAGCCGCTTAGCCGCAGAGCTCAGGGCGCCCGCCACGGTCTATCTGATGGGTGATTTGGGCGTTGGCAAAACCACCTTTACCCGCTACTTTCTGCGCGCCCGGGGCATCACAGGTCCGGTAAAAAGTCCCACCTATACCTTGCTGGAGCCTTACGAGCTGGATGATGGCATGGTCTATCACTTCGATTTGTACCGCATTAATGACCCTTGGGAGTTGGAGCTTGCTGGGTTTGCCGAGCTGTTTGACGAGGTCTCGCTGCGACTTGTGGAGTGGCCAGAACGGGGTGCCGATTGGTTGCCCCCGGCCGATCTTGAACTGCGCTTTAGCGGTGCCGAGTCGGCGCGTGAAGTGGCGTTGCGCTGGTTTGAGCGAGTTGCACCATGAGTAGCTTCCACAGACATTGCCCTGGGGTAACCGTTGCGGGGCTGATTGCCCTGCTTGTGGTGCTGGTTCCCGGCGTCAGCGCAGATACTCCAAAGGCTGGCGCAGCCGCTGGTCTGGCGGTACTTAAAGGGGTCCGCGTTCACGATGCGCCCGATTACACCCGGCTCGTGCTTGAGACCAGTGCGCCAATCGAGTTCCGACTGGGTGGCCGGGGTGCCGCGCTGCAAATTGCGTTCAACAATCTGGCCAAGGAGAGCGCTGGATCAAGTTTTGATTTTGACCAGATCAACCTTGCTGATAGCCGCATCACCGCTCTGAGCTTGACACGCGGAAGGGGCAATCGAGCGAAGCTACTGTTGCCGACACGGGGGGCTTTTCGGGCTGAAACCTTTCGGCTGGCCCCTGTTGCTTCTTATGGCCATCGGTTGGTGGTCGATCTGTTTGTCGACGCCGCCGTCGCGAGTGCGCATCTCACTGGTCGCAAGACCGTGCCTAAGGACAAGCGCGCAATTGTTATCGCGCTCGATGCCGGTCATGGTGGCGAAGATCCGGGCACGTTGGGGGCAGGCGGAGTTCGCGAGGCCATTGTGGTGATGGAAATTGCGCGCAAGGTTGCGTTGCGTTTGCAGCGCACTGCTGGAGTACGTGTGGTGTTGGTGCGGGATGGCGACTACTACGTTCGGCACGATGAGCGATTGGCCAAGGCCCGAGCAGCTCGTGCAGACCTTTTTGTATCCCTGCATGCGGATGCATTTTTGCAAGCGGATGTGCAGGGTGCCTCTGTGTACGCCCTGTCATCGGGTGGGGCTTCGAGTGAAGCCGCGAAGTGGCTCGCAGCTAAAGATTCTCGCTCTGATCTGATTGGTGGTGTTGAAAGTGTTGTTGATCTAAAAAACACGGACGCCGCGCTTGCCCAGGTATTGCTCGACCTGTCGATGGAGGCACAACGCAATGCCAGTTTGAATCTCGCTGATGCCCTGCTTGAAGAACTTGCCGGGAGTGTGGAGCTGCACAAGTACACCGTTGAGCAGGCGAGTTTTGTGGTGCTCAAGTCTCCCGACATACCCTCTGTACTGGTAGAAACGGGTTTTTTGTCGAACCCTGAAGAGGCGCTGCGTCTCTCGAGCCCGCAATATCAGTCTCAGTTGGCGGACGCTATTGCCCAAGGCCTGGTGAATTACGTAATGCGCTTCCCGCCCCCAGGCAGTCTTATTGCATCCCAGCACGGGCCTAAATCCAAACCTTCGAGTGCAGCAACCGATGCGAACGGTCGACGAACTCATGTCGGTCGAGATGGTCGACGTCGGCACGTCATTCAGCCGGGCGATAGCCTGTCTGAAGTGGCGGAGCTGTACGGCGTTAGCACCAAAGAGTTACGCCGCGCTAACGCTCTGGCCAGCGACCGTATAAAGGTGGGGCAGGTGTTGGCGATTCCCGCGCCCTGACCATCCAACTGATTTTATTCATTCATCCGATTCAGCAAGAGAAAAGCCTTGGCCGCGCGCATACAACAGCTCAACGAAATAACCTCTAACCAGATCGCTGCCGGCGAAGTAGTGGAGAGACCTGCATCTATTGTCAAAGAGTTGGTCGAGAATTCGATCGACTCCGGCGCGACGGACATTTCGGTTCGTGTTGAGCAGGGTGGCGTGAAACGCATCGTAGTGCAGGACAATGGGACGGGCATCGATGCCGCTGACCTGCACCTGGCTTTATCACGTCATGCCACCAGTAAAATCGATCGCGCAGAAGATCTTGATGGTGTTCGCACGCTTGGCTTTCGTGGCGAGGCTCTAGCCAGTTCGGCAAGTGTCGCGCGTCTTACGATCTGCTCGAAGAGTGGCGCAGAAGATGCGGCTGCGTTGGTTGTTGAAGGCGGGGTTGTTGTTGACGAGGGGCCTCGGGCGCACCCGCTCGGCACCACGGTGACTGTCGAAGATCTGTTCTTTAACACGCCTGCACGCCGCAAATTTCTGAAAACCGAACGCACAGAACTTAATCATATCGAGACCGTGCTACGCCGACTTGCGCTGGCGCACTTTGATACGGCGTTCAGCCTTAGGCACGGCTCTCGCACAGTGATGTCGTTGCCGTTGTGTCGCGACGACGCTGATCGTGCTCGGCGCGTGGGACAAATTCTGGGTTCTGACTTTGTAGAGAACGCGCAGCGTATTGACGAGGCTATTGACGGGTTGCGAATCTGGGGATGGATTGGTGATCCGACCTATACCCGCGCCCAGGCAACCGGGCAGTTCTTTTTTGTAAACGGCCGGGCTGTACGCGACAAGTTGATTGGTCACGCGGTAAGGCAAGCCTACCGAGACGTTATGTTCCATGGTCGGCAGCCGGTCTTTGTGGTTTACCTAGAGTTGCCCTTTGTTGAGGTTGACGTGAACGTTCACCCCACCAAGCATGAGGTGCGTTTTCGTAACTCGCGTAGCGTGCATGATTTTATTTTTGGCACGCTTAACCGCTTGCTGCGTGCCGTTCGCCCAGAGCTGACTATCGACACCGACGGGCCACCTAATCCCTTTGGAATGAGCGGCGGTGGAGTTGGTGTTGCTGATGGTTCGGGGGCGCAGGCCCTGCACTCGCAAACCCATCCGCAAATACAAACGTTTGCGAATGGCCTAGGTCGTGCTGGATCACAGTCGGCTCTGGCCCTGGCTCCGTCTTCCCACACGCTAGGCGGTCCTGGGCAAGCAGAGGGTGGCGACAGCGATGCGTCTGCTTTAGACGCGTTAGCTGACGGCGAACACCCCGCGGCTCCACAACAGGCGCCACTCGGTTATGCGTTGGCTCAGCTGCAGGGCATCTACATACTCGCGCAGAACCCGGCGGGTATGGTGTTGGTCGACATGCACGCTGCCCATGAACGCATTACCTACGAACGCCTGAAAAATGAGCTGCACAGTCGGAGCGTCGCAACCCAGCGGTTGCTGGTGCCGGTGGCTGTCAACGTGTCTGCGGCAGAAGCCGACCTGGTCGACGAACGCTCGGTCGAACTGGCCGCCTTGGGGCTGACCGTTTTGCGCATAGGTAAAGAGCTGTTGAGCGTTCGCGAGGCGCCACTGTTATTGCTGGATGAAGATCTTGAGTCTCTGGTGCGCGACCTTGCTGCCGATTTTGCAGCGAATGCCACCGATTCGCCGTCGGGTGCCGGCGCGACTGACCGGGTGGCGTTTCAGCAGGAGCGGTTGCTGGCCAACATCGCCTGCCGCGGTTCAGTGCGAGCGCATCGACAGCTAACGATTGATGAGATGAACGCGCTGTTGCGCGAGATGGAAGTCACGCCAAACGCTGGGCAATGTAATCACGGGCGCCCTACCTATCGCATGTTCACCATGCGTGAACTCGACAGTTTCTTTTTGCGAGGGCAATGAGCTTGGTGGGTAGTGCATCTGCAGCGCCAAAAAGGGCGCTGGCTATTCTCGGGCCCACTGCAATTGGCAAAACTGCGCTGGCAATGGCGCTGGCCGATCGCCTGGCCGTTCGTATCATCAGTGTCGATTCGGCGATGGTGTTCCGACATATGAATATCGGCACCGCCAAGCCAACCCAAAGCGAGCTCACAGACTACCCTCACGAGCTGGTAGATCTTATTGAACCCACACAAAATTATTCCGCTGCGGCGTTTCTTACGGATGCGCGAGCTATTGTTGAGTCAGCTTGGCAGGCGGGCGAGCTGCCTGTTTTTGTGGGCGGCACCATGCTCTATTTTCGCGCCCTGCGCGAAGGTCTGGCCGTCATGCCTGATCGTGATCCGGCGATTCGTGCCGCGCTTGAGGCTGAGCTTGCGCAGCAGGGTGTAGCGGTTCTGCATAAAGAGCTTGAGCGAGTTGATCCGTTAGCCGCGGCCGGGATGGATGCGAATAATCAGCAGCGATTGATACGTGCGCTGGAGGTTTTCCGAATTACGGGGGAGCCAATTTCGAAGTTTTGGGACAGCAAGCAGCAGGGCTTGATCACCCAGATGGGCGGCACACTGCATGAACATGCTCTTATTCCACAGGATCGGTTGGTGCTGCACGAGCGCATTAACCGACGCTTTGAGCAAATGCTTGATGAGGGTTTTGTGGCCGAAGTGCGCGGTCTCTACGAGCGTGGAGACCTCACCAGCAATGCCACATCCATGCGTTGCGTGGGCTATCGACAAATGTGGCCCCACATAGCGGGCGAGATCACCCTCGAGCAGGCAAGGCTGACCGGGCAAGCGGCAACTCGACAACTCGCAAAGCGCCAGCTGACTTGGCTGCGGGGTTGGCAGCGTGCGGGGGTAGTGCGCAATTGGCTGTGTCAGGCCGACCCGCGAGTGCACATCGATGCGCTGCTCGAGACCCTGTGACGCGTTTTCCTGCTCCTGCTTAGCCCCAGCCGCAGCCGGCTTTCTGTATAGCGGCAGCCGACTTTCTATATAGCCGCAGCCGGCGCTGTAAGTTGCAATATATGAGGGTGATGCCCATAGTAAGTGGCAGGGAGAGGGAATTGCCGCGCCCGCAGGTTTGTCGTTATGGACGCTTGTTCGAAGACTATTGTCTGTTCGAACACGACGGTTAGAAGCGCTCAATACTCAGTAAACGCGGTATCGGCGAAGGATGGAGAAAAACTAAAATGTCCAAAGGACACTCACTACAAGACCCTTATCTGAATACGCTGCGAAAAGAACGGATTCCAGTGTCTATTTATCTGATTAACGGCATCAAATTGCAGGGTCAGATCGAGTCGTTTGACCAGTTTGTGGTGTTGCTGCGCAACTCCGTTAGTCAGATGGTATATAAGCACGCGATCTCTACGGTCGTGCCGTCGCGCAACGTTAAACTTGCCCAGGCTGAAGGCGAGCCTCTTTCTTCTGATTAGAAGGTCTCTTTCTAAGACGTGTCATGTTGTGACGCTGCTTAATAGACGCCCTCGTGAAGTTCGATGCTTTTCTGAGCGGCCATCGTTTTAGACTTAATCTATGTTTTTTGAACGCCCCGAAGCTGGCCGTCAGGCATTGTTGCTGCATGTACGTTTTTCCCAGAACGACGAGACCGGTCTTTCTGATGAGCTGGCTGAACTGGTGGGTTCGGCCGGTATGGAGGTTTGTGGGCTGGTGTTAGCCCGGCGTGCCACGCCACATCGGCGTTGGTTTGTGGGGAGCGGCAAGCTCGATGAGATTGAGGCCGAAGTTCGGGCGAGTAATGCCGACGTGCTGGTGGCCAATCACGATCTCAGCCCGACTCAGCAACGCAACCTCGAAACCCATTTGAAATGCGGTGTGCTGACGCGCACCGAGCTAATTCTGGCCATTTTTGCGGATCGAGCGAGAACCCATGAAGGCCAGTTACAGGTTGAGCTGGCGCAGTGCCGACACGCACAAACCCGGCTCGTTCGTGGTTGGACTCACCTTGATCGGCAAAAAGGTGGGGTGGGCATGCGTGGTGCCGGCGAAACTCAGGTTGAGCTCGACCAACGCATGCTCGATGACAAAATTAAATCGGTGCAAAAGAAGCTGGAGCTGGTGCGCAAGCGCCGAGCCCAGGGGCGACGCAAGCGGCAACGGGCGCAACTCGCCACAGTGGTTCTGGTGGGATACACCAATGCGGGCAAGTCGACCTTATTTAACGCCTTGACTACCGGTGGCGCGGTCGCGGAAGACCGTCTGTTTGCCACGCTTGATCCCACCATGCGGCAGCTTGAGGTGCCTGGCGTTGGTCGTGTCGTTCTGGCCGATACGGTGGGGTTTATTCGCGATCTGCCGCATTCGCTGGTTGAGGCATTCAAAGCCACACTCGAAGAGGTGAAAGATGCCGACCTGTTGCTGTTGGTAGTGGATGGTGCGGATGAGGCAGCGACTGAGCGAGAAGCGGAAGTGTTGAAGGTGCTCAAAGACATTGATGCCCTCGGGGTGCCCCGTCTTGTGGTGTACAACAAGGCCGATCTGGTGGCGAGCGCAGCCCAGTCGCTAGTTAAAAGCGGTGACCCCGCAAGTGTGCTGTCAGAAGGGGGTCGCTGGGTCAGCTCGCACACCGGTGCTGGTTTGCCGGAATTGACTGAATCCATTGGTCTGGCCCTCGGGCGAGCCGATCCGGTGCAGATTGAGCTGGCACCCCGTGAGGGGCGCCTGCACGCATGGTTGCATGAGGTCGGTGCGGTGTTAGACGAAGGCAGTACTGAAACAGGCGGTTGGTCGTTGCTGGTGCAACTTGATGAGCATGGCTTGCGGCGACTCGAAGAGGAAGGCGTAGCGGTGATTCGTCCCGATCCTGGGCCAGATTTGTCGTCTTTCGAGCCCGCAGATGATAAAAGACTGAGCACGCAGACACCGGACCCGCTTGCGGGCGGTGACCGGGCTTCTTAGAATGCATAAGAAGTGTGTATGGGAGGCCCGGTGGGTTTACTATTACCCGTTGAATTCGACTTTTGGCACTCAGGTGGCACCTACATATGGCATGGAATGAACCCGGCGGCGACAAAGATCCCTGGGGCGGACGCGGCGGCGATCAAGGCCCTCCGGATCTTGACGAAGCGCTGAAGAAATTGACTGGGCAGCTTTCCGGTATTTTTGGCGGTGGTGGCGGCAAAGGCGGCGGTAAAGGTCCGAGTTTGAACGCAGGCATGATCGGCGGCATCGCGGTGCTGGCACTTGTGGTCTACGGTCTGACTGGTTTCTTCGTTGTTGACGAATCCGAGCGCGGTGTTGTGTTTCGGTTTGGCAAAGTGAAAGAAGCGGTCGTAATGCCCGGTTTGAGCTGGTACCCGCAATTGGTGGACAGTGTCGAACTGGTTAACGTGTCGAAGGTTCGTGAACACGAACATCAGGCGCTGATGCTGACCGAAGACGAGAACATTGTTGAAGTCAGTCTCTCGGTGCAATGGGTTATCGATAGCGCGGGCGATTTTGTCGTCAATGTGAAAGACCCCCAAATCAGTCTGGACCACGCTACTGAGTCGGCGTTGCGGCATGTTGTTGGCAGCTCTTCGATGGATTACGTCATTACCGAAGGCCGAGCGGACATTGGTACTCAGGTGCAGAGCCGGTTGCAGAGTTATCTGAACCTCTACGGCACAGGCATTCTGGTGCAAACGGTTAACATCAACGAAACCGGGCCGCCGGAGCAGGTCAGAGAAGCGTTCGATGATGTGCAAAAAGCGAAAGAAGACGAGAACCGAGTGGTGAACGAGGCTAACGCCTACGCTGAGCAGATTTTGCCAGAAGCACGTGGTGCCGCGCAGCAACAGCTCGAAGCAGCCAACGCCTACCGTGATCGGGTTATCGCCCGCAGCGAAGGTGAGGCTAACCGCTTCACCAAGCTGTTGACGGAATATTCGCTCGCCAAGGATGTGACCCGTGATCGTCTCTATATTGATGCGGTCGAGTCGGTGATGGAGAGCTCCACAAAGGTGATGGTTGATGTCGAAGGTGGCAACAACATGCTCTATCTGCCACTTGATCGTATGGGTCAAGGTGGTGGTGTTAGTGGTGGTGATCTGTCAGAGCAGGACATTCGTAAGATTACCGACCGAGTGCTTCGCCAGGCGCAACGTTCGTCGACAACCACTCGTCGCGCAGACCCCCGTTAGTCGGTTAGGGAAGGAGAACACTTATGAGCTTTAGAGCACTTGTTATGCTGATGATGGTGGTGATTACCGTTGCCGCAGTCAGCAATTCCGTCTACACGGTTAAAGAAACTGAACGCGCTATCAAATTGCATTTTGGTGCGGTAACCGAGGCGGATGTTCCGCCGGGTCTGCACTTTAAGTGGCCGTTTGCAGACGAGATTCGAAAATTCGATGCGCGCGTACTGACACAAGATTCCAAACCCGCACGGTTTTACACGCTTGAGAAAAAGCCGTTGCGTGTTGACTCATTTGCCAAGTGGCGTATCAAAGATGTCGGTCGCTACTACACCGCAACATCGGGTGATGAACGTCGAGGTGAGCAGATTCTCGCCCAGCGGGTTAACGAAGGCTTGCGGAACCAGATTAGTCGCCGAGATATGCACTCGGTGGTCAGTGGCGAACGCGATGAGCTAATGGTTGAACTGAAGCGTGACCTTGATGAGAGCATGCAGCGAGACATGGGCGTTGAGGTGATCGATGTTCGGGTGAAGCAGATCGACTTGCCTGACGAAGTGAGTGCGGCGGTATACAACCGCATGATTTCAGAGCGGCAAATTGAAGCGCGTCAGTATCGCGCCCAAGGTCAGGAATTGGCTTTGGGTATTACCGCTGATGCCGATCGCCAGGTGGTTGTTATTGACGCCAACGCTTATAAAGAAGCAGAGCAATTGCGCGGTGACGGTGATGCTCGTTCGGCTCAGGTTTATGCCAAGGCGTTTAGCGAAGACGCGGAGTTCTATGAGTTTTATCGCAGCATTAATGCTTACACCAAAGTATTTGGCAACAAAGACGATCTCATGGTGATTGACCCAAACAGCGAATTTTTCAAGTATCTGAAAAGCGCCAGTGGCCAGTAGCCTGATCTGACCTCGACGGGCGCGGTGTTCTGCTGCGCCCATTGTTACCCCCTCCGACTTACCAAACCCTAATTTCTGTGACTCATAAAGGAAAGGATTCGTGGCTCAAGATTTCTGGCGCCTGCCCAAAGGGGTAGATGAAGTACTGCCGCCTCGCGCGCGGCAACTTGAGCTGTTGCGCAGGCAGGTTCTTGATTTGTTCGACAGCTGGGGTTACGACTATATCGAACCCCCTATGATCGAATATCTGGATGCGCTACTGGTTGGCAACGATCTAAAGCTGCAAACACTGCAAGTGGCTGACCAGGTAACTGGCCGAACGCTTGGTGTTCGTGCCGACATGACCAGCCAGGCGGCGCGAATAGATGCCAATAGTCTGTCCGCTCGCGACGCGACGGGGAAAGTGCTGAGTGATCAGGAAACTCGTCGGCTGTGTTACGCAGGGCCGTTGGTGCGAGCAAACCCGCCGGGGGTTCTCGAGTCGCGTGTGCCTTTAAAGGCCGGTGCCGAGATCTACGGGTGTGCTGACGTCAGCGCTGACATAGAGGTTATGTGTCTTGCGATCGATGCAGTATCAGCGGCCGGGCTCGACAGCGTTGTCATCGAGCTGGGTCATGTGGGCTTTGTGCATCGACTGGTTGATGCGGCCCTGCTTGAGATAGAAGAGCTTGAGATAGAAGAGCTTGATACAGAAGAGTTTGATGGCAAACGGCTTGAGCCTGCTCAGGAGCAACGGCTGCTTGAGGCGGTGCGGATTAAATCGGAAGGCGACATTCAGGCGTTGCTAGGACCTGGTGATGTGGCTGAGGTGCTATGCCATCTGGTGCGACTTATGGGTGACGCGGACGCGCTGGCGGATGCGCGTGTTTTGTTTGCAGACAATAATGCCAACATGCTCGAACTTGTGGATCAATTAGACTACTGTGCTTCCCGGCTTGAGCAGCTGCGGCCGAACGCACAGGTCCGTTTTGATCTAAGTGCGCCAGTTGGCTTTGGGTATCACAAGGCGCTGGTTTTTGCGCTCTATGAGCCGGGGCACGGTCAGGCGATTGCTCGTGGTGGTCGTTATGATGGGATTGGCGAACAGTTTGGCAACTCGCGCCCTGCGACAGGCTTTGATCTGAACTTGAAAACACTGATGGGCCTTCAAGGCGTAGCGGCCAGTTTTACGGCTACTGCGACTTCGGTTTGGGTTCCGCACATAGACGCTACTTTGGCGGGCACTGATTCTGTGAATGAAGAACTGTTAGCAAAGATTCAAGAACTGCGTTCGACGGGAACGCGCGTTGTTCAGGCGCTGTGCGACAGCGATGAGCAGCCTGAACACTGTGCTCACAAGTTGGAGCACAGCAACAATGGTTGGCGGCTTACTCCGCCTATTGAGAACCGGAAAAACGGAAAGAACTGATGGGTAGAAGTGTAGTTGTCATCGGCACCCAGTGGGGCGACGAGGGCAAAGGCAAGATTGTCGATCTGCTGACAGAGCAGGTTGCAGCTGTTGCGCGTTTTCAAGGCGGACATAACGCAGGTCATACCCTGGTTATCGATGGCAAGAAAACGGTCCTCCATCTTATTCCTTCCGGTATTTTGCGTGACTCGGTGCAGTGCATCATTGGTAACGGCGTAGTGCTTGCACCCGATGCGCTGCTTAAGGAAATTCGCGGGCTTGAAGAGCAGGGTGTTGAGGTTCGTGAGCGTTTGCGCATCAGTCGTGCCTGTCCTTTGATTTTGCCGTATCACGTGTCACTGGATGTGGCGCGCGAGAAAGCGCGAGGCAACGCCAAGATTGGTACAACAGGTCGTGGTATTGGCCCGGCTTATGAAGATAAAACAGCACGCCGCGGTGTGCGTGTTGGTGACCTAGCTTATCCTCAAGAGTTTGCAGCCAAGCTTGCCGAGATTATGGAGTACCACAACTTCATGCTCACCAATTACTACAAAACCGAAGCGGTTGAATTTTCGAAAACGCTCGATGAAGTAATGACTGCGAACGAAGAGATGACGCCGCTAGTAGCAGACACCGGGCCGATACTGCATGAGTTGCGAGAGGCTGATAAAAATATTCTGTTCGAAGGCGCTCAAGGCGCATTGCTGGATGTTGATCTCGGTACCTACCCTTACGTGACCTCATCGAATACTACGGCGGGCGGTACCTCTATAGGCAGTGGCTTTGGTCCGCGCTATCTCGATTATATTTTGGGCATCACTAAAGCGTATTCAACGCGGGTTGGCTCAGGGCCGTTTCCCACTGAACTGTTTGATGACGACGGGGCCGAGCTTGCTAAGCGTGGTAACGAATTTGGTGCCACCACCGGTCGACCTCGACGCTGCGGTTGGTTCGACGCCGTTGCGTTACGCCAGGCGGTACAGATCAACAGCATTTCCGGGCTCTGTCTGACTAAGCTCGATGTGCTGGATACGATGCCGACCATCCGTATCTGTACTGGCTACACTGACGAAAACGGCGCGGTGACCAGTTCGCGTTTTGATGCCGAGCACTATTCACGCATGCAGCCGGTTTATCAGGATGTGCCTGGTTGGCTGAGCAGCACCGAGGGTGCAAAGCGTCTCGAGGATCTGCCTAGTGCTGCGCGTAGCTACCTCGAGCTGATCGAGGAGACGGTTGGTGCGCCGGTAGATATCATTTCTACGGGCCCTGACCGGGAAGAAACCATTGTGTTGCGCGATCCTTTTCACGCCGTTTAACCCCGCCTGCCAGGCCTGTGGCGGCCTTCTCTGGGCGCCCAAAAGGCCTGCCAGGCATATAAGAGAGCCAATATGGATACTCGACTGCTTGATGTGCTGGTTTGCCCAGTGACCAAAACCAGCCTGACCTATAAAGAGCAGGCACAGGAGCTCTGGTGCCGCGGATCGGGGCTTGCCTACCCCATTCGGGACCAAATGCCCGTGATGTTAGAGGATCAGGCCCGGGTGTTAACGGCGCAGGAGAAGGCTGAACTCGATTAGGCTACAATAGCGAGCCGGGACGCATGAGACTTTAGGCGGATGGCGAGCAGTAAAAGACCAGAATTGGCAACCTTCAGTGATATGCCGGACGTGCAGCAAGGCAAAGTGTCTGAGCTGCAAGGTACCCTTGACTGGGTCGGTATGGCCAATGTCCGCCAACCCTTGTTGGTACGAGACGGTGGCAAGACAAACTTGGTGCACAGCAAAGTGCAGGTTTATGTCGATCTGGGCGACCCAGAGGCCAAAGGCATTCACATGTCCCGGCTGTACGTGATTCTCGACGAACACGCTGACAGCCGACCGCTGACCGTTGCAGGGCTGAAGCTGTTGTTGAGTTCATTGCTGGAATCACACCGCGGCCTTAGTCAGCGCGTGTTTGTTGATTTTGACTTCGACTATTACCTGCGCCGACAGGCGCTGATCAGCGACAATTCAGGTTGGAATGCCTATCCCGTTACGCTGCGTGGCAGCCTGATCGATGGTGAAATTGGCATCGAACTGCGTCTGGATGTGAACTATTCATCCACCTGTCCGTGCTCAGCTGCACTTGCACGGCAATTGATTCAAGAGCAATTTGAAACCGACTTTGGCGCTAATGGCACCGTCAAGGCCAGTGAAGTCAAAGCCTGGCTCGGCACTGAACAGGGCATTATGGCCACACCGCATTCCCAGCGAAGCGTTGCCAAGTTGCGAGTGCAACTAAAAGACGACCTTCCAGAATTTCCTATTACAGCGCTCATTGACGCTGTAGAAGACTCGTTAAAGACCCCCGTGCAAACCGCGGTAAAGCGAGAAGACGAGCAAGAATTTGCCCGCTTGAATGGTCAGAACCCGATGTTTATCGAAGATGCGGGGCGGCGGCTCAAGCAGTCATTGAGCGAGCACGAGGACTTAACAGACTTTTGGGTGCGCGTTGAACACCTGGAAAGTCTGCACGCTCACGATGCCGTGGGTGTGTTTGTTAAGGGTGTCGAAGGCGGTTTCACGCCTTCTCCTGACTAGCAGCTGCTTCTGACTAGCGACTGCTAGGAGCGGGCGAAAGCCTCAGCAACTTGCCATCGGCGCTGTCGGTCAGCACGTAGATAAGACCGTCAGGGCCGATGCGAACATCACGTATTCGTTCATCGACTTCCCGCAGCAGCACCTCCTGCCCAACCACCTTGCCGTTCTCCATGTCGACGCGGCGTAAGCTCTTCTCGACCAGGCCACCCGCCAGCAGATCGCCTTGCCAGTCTGTAAACGCACTGCCGCGATAAACGGCCAGGCCGCTAGTGGCGGTTGACGGCGTCCAGTTCAGGAGTGGATCTGTGATTCCCGTGCGCTGGGTGTACGGCGAGATGTAGGCGCCGGAGTAGTCCAGGCCATAGCTAACGATGGGCCAGCCATAGTTGTTGCCAGCGGTGATGAGATTGATCTCATCGCCGCCTTTGGGTCCATGCTCACTTTGGTAGACGAGCCCTGTAGCTGAATCGACCGCGAGGCCCTGAGGGCTACGGTGCCCATAGCTGAGCACGTAAGGGTCCATGCCTGCGATTTTTGTATCGAGCTGATCGGCGGGAATACCGCCGGTTGCTGTCATACGCAAGGTTTTGCCCATTTGGCTTTTAGGGTTTTGGGCTTCTTCACGGAAGTTGAAGCCGTCACCGGTGGTGAGCAGCAAATGGCCTGTGCTGTCCCACGCAATACGCCCGCCGTAGTGGACGGGTGTGTCTTTTCTTTGTGCCACTTCGAAGATGACCTTGGCGTTGTTGAAGGTGCTGCCGTTTAATTGGCCGCTGACAATCTGGGTGGTGTTGCTTGTGGGCGTTCCAGCAGCCAGTGACAGATAGATAGTTCGGCTGCTGGCGAAATCAGGTGCAAGCAGAACGTCGAACAGGCCGCCCTGACTTTTCACGTAGGGGGCAGGGGTGCCCGTAATGGGCGCACTGACACGACCATCAGAATCGACGTAGCGCAGTTCGCCACCGCGCTCGGTAACCAACAACCTGCCGTCCGGCAAGAAGGCGGTACACCACGGAAAAACCAAACCCTCAGCCAGGGTTTCAAGTTGGTAGTCAGCGGCTTGAGTTGAGGCAGGCGCCGCGGCTAACAAAGGCGCCGCGGCTAATAAGGGCGCCGCAGCTAATAACCTAGAGGCTGTCATAACAAAAGGCACGGCAAAAAATAGTGGACCAACTACAAAACGTTTTGTCGCTGCAAGCAGTGCGGCGGCAGAGAGGATTGAAATGGCCATAGGCGTGCTCGTGTATAATGGAAAATTACCCGCACTATATTGCGGGAACACGATTCGGGAGAGAAGCTTTGGTTCGCACATTGATGGGTTATATCGGAGCGGTGGTTGTTGCTCATGTTGTGGGTTCAGTGGCTGCGGCGCAGCATGTGATTGGTCGGTTCGAGGCGATGGCTGGTGACGTCGATCTGAGCGAACGCTTGCGCTGGACGGTGGGTGATGTCATTGGCATGGCAACCGGGGCCATTTATCCCATTGCCATCGCGGTGGCTCTGCTGTTGGCGTTTGCCGTTGCTGGGTTTATCGTCCGGCGCGCCGGCCTTTTCAGCTTGCGTACGATTGGCTTTGTGCTGGCGGGCGCCGTGGGTCTGTTGGTTATGCACCTGGTGCTCAATTCTGTCGCAGAAATAAATCCCGTTGCGGCCACGCGTGAGATCGCGGGCCTTGGTTGGCAGGCGTTTGCGGGTGCTTTAGCTGGCGCGGCCTATATCGGGTTGCACCCGGCAAAGGCAAAAGACCTTGGCTGATTCTTTTGATAATGATCGAACCTCGGACGCAATAGCTGATGTAAGAGCGTCAACAGAAGCCATTGAGTTCAGAGACAGTAGCTTGCGATTGTGGGATTTGCGGTTTCGCGATGCAGATCTCGAGCGTCGATATAGACACAGCTACTTTGATCAGAACATCAAGGGCACTCGTATTGGTTTGGTTTGTGGCATCGTGGTTCTGCTGATCTTTGCCGTCTTTGAGCCCTTCGTTCTGCATATGCCAGAGCTGGTAAATCAAGTCCGGTTGTTGTTTGTGATGCCGGTCATTCTGATTTGCCTGATCACATCATTCATTTGGCGCGAGGAGTATTACCCTTTTCTTGCGGTTGCGAGCGTCACGGTTGTGCTCAGCCAGATCGCAATTCTGCCATTGTTGGGGGCGGAGTCTGCAACCAATACGAGCATGGCGTATTTACAGCATATGTTGTTTATCGCGGTGGTGATGTTTCAGCCGTTCCGCTACCTGGTGTTGCCGATAATTGGGTTAACAGCACTGATGTCTTATGCGTTGACCACCTATGCTGAACCGTCCGATGCGGTTGCTAATTATAAAGTGGCTGTTCAGGGTGTTTCAGTTATCTGTGTGCTGTTGTCTTACCTTCGCGAACAGGGACAGCGTCAATTGTTTTCTGCCGATATTGAAGTCAATCGGCTGCGAAGCGTTACGGATCGCCAGCAAGCGAACCAAATCAACTGGCTGCGCAATCTGTCTCGGTATCTCGAGCATGAACTACGCAATCACGTGTTTATTGTGCAGTCGAATCTTGAATATTTGCAGCAAGAGGCTTCCAGTGAGCAGCGCCCGTTTCTGCGGCGAGCGTTACGTTCTGTCGATAAGCTGGGGGAGTTGTGTGATTCGGTGGGTGAGGCCAGCACGCTTGAATCGGCGTTGCAGTTGGATCAAATGCATCCAGTAAACTTTAGCCGCATGGTTTCTGAGCGAGTGCTGGAGCGCGCTCGTGATCTTGACGAAGCAAATCCTTTAGAGCTAGAAGTTTATCCTGATCTTTGGATTAATGGCAGTGAGGCGCGTCTGCTGCAGGTCTTTGATCACTTGCTGAACAATGCACTCGACTACTCCTCCGAAGACGCATTTGTGCGCATCGAAGTGAAGAGCATAGCGCAATCGGTTTACTTCACAGTACACAATCGCGGTGAGCCTTTGCCCGAAGGTCGTGATGTGTTTGAGGTTTTTGATACAACGCGCCCCAAAACCCATCTTGGTATGGGGCTGTATGTATCCAGAAAAATTGTCGAGCATCACGAAGGCACTATTGAAGCGCGGACACAGATGGGGCAAACCATTGTGCTCGTCACTCTGCCGCAGATTGAGGCGCCAGCCGCAACTACGGATCGTGAGTCCCAGTTCGACAACGTACTGAAACTTGATGAGCGGTTGCGGCGTGCTCAAGGCTTTGGCAGGCAGAGTTCTGGTGATAGCGGCGGTGACAAGCCCAAAGGAGATGGCGCCGCCTGAGACTTCAGTCTTAGTCTGCCAGTTCGACAGCTACGGCTGTGCCTTCACCTCCACCAATACAGAGTGAGGCAATACCGCGTTTGCCTTTGGTGCGTTTCAGAGCATTGAGTAACGTCACCAGAATACGCGTGCCAGAGGCGCCAATCGGGTGACCCAAAGCGCACGCGCCACCAAATATGTTGACCTTATCAGCGCTAATTTTTAGTTCGGCCATCGCGGCCATAGGCACCACGGCAAAGGCCTCATTGATCTCCCATAGATCAACGTCATCAACATTCCAGTCGATGTTGCTAAGCAATTTATTGATGGCGCCTACGGGTGCGGTGGTGAACCAGCCCGGGGCCTGTGCGTGGCTGGCGTGGCCGCGAATCAGTGCTTTGATCTCGCGACCCTGCGCACGCGCATCTGATTCGCGCATCAGTATAAGGGCGGCTGCACCATCGGAAATTGACGATGCATTTGCGGCGGTAACGGTTCCGTTGTCGCGAAAAGCTGGTCGTAAGGTTGGAATTTTATCCGGGCGAGCGTTGCCAGGCTGTTCGTCAATAGACACGGTGATGTCGCCGCCGCGGGCTTTGATAACCAGTGGAACAATTTCAGAGGAGAAAGCCCCGCTGTCGCTGGCCTCGGAGGCTCGAGCTAGCGAGCGCAGCGCGTACTCGTCTTGTGACTCGCGCGAGAACTGATATTTCTCCGCGCAATCTTCTGCAAACGAGCCCATTAGCTTACCGCTGTCATACGCATCTTCTAAACCATCTAAAAACATATGGTCTTTTGCTTCAGCGTGGCCCATGCGCGCACCGGCTCTTAGTTTTGGCAGCAGGTAGGGAGCGTTGGTCATGCTCTCCATACCGCCTGCAACGAGTGTTGTACCGTTGCCTGCCCGCAGTTGGTCGACAGCAGACATGACCGTGCGCATACCTGAGCCACACATTTTGTTGAGAGTCGTTGCGGGGACGTGTTCAGGTAGACCACCGGCGAATGCTGCCTGTCGCGCCGGAGCCTGGCCCTGACCTGCGGTTAGCACGCAGCCCATTAGCACGTCATCAATTTTGTCAGGGTCGACACCTGAGTCTTTGAGGCACGCGGCTATGGCCGCGCCGCCAAGCTGGGCGGCACTAAGGGCTGTGAGTTCACCCTGAAATGATCCCATGGGGGTACGTCGTGCAGCGACGATTGCGATAGCTTCTGGAGCGGTGGTAGTGGCCATGATTTATCTAGTTTCCGGTAAATGCGTTACGGGAACATCATAGCGCAGTGCGCTGCTGCGCTGCACCGAGCTTTTGGGGGCAGGTATATGGGGGGATGGGCTAACTCGAAGGAGTCGATCGGCTTAAGCCGAGTGGGCTTGGGGAAGCCCCGCTACATCACCCCGTTGAACGTTCAAGTGCCGGTATTTCTGCTGCAGAGCTAGAAGCGCCAGTCACTGCTTCGATGTCTTGCATTTCTTTCGTATAACGATCGAGAGCCAACTCTGCCGCCTCACGCTTGGTGAATGGCCCATGGTCGTTTTCACGGGTTTGAAAAAACCACTCACCGTTAAGGCAAAATAGGCGGCTTGATGCCCTGAAGAACTGTTGCGGCTGCGTCGCTGCATCCGCTGCAAGATAGTCTTGCTTTCGAAAAGATGTCTTGTCCATGTATTCATTATTCCTGTGCATTGAATTTTGGTATGGAACTGGTTCACAGTTGTGCGAACCAATTGCTAAATGTTCAGTCCCAAAATGATCAAGACACCGCCCGTGCCGGCACTCGTCGAGTTACTTGAACTGCTCGATTTGGAACAGCTTGAGACCAATCTGTTTCGGGCGCGTCACCCGGCTGGTCGAACCCGGCGCCTCTATGGTGGCCAAATCATGGCTCAGGCTCTAATGGCTGCCGCGCGCACGGCACCAGCAGACCGCCCGGTGCACTCGCTGCACGGTTATTTTCTTCGCCCTGGTGACCCGGAGGTGCCGGCGATTATCTGGGTTGAGCGAATTCGTGATGGCGGATCTTTCACCACTCGGCGGGTTGTAGTTAGGCAATCGGGTAAAGCCATTTTCAACATGGACGTGTCGCTTGCGAAACGTGAACAGGGTGTGTCGCATCAGTTGGATATGCAGGCAGGGCTTGTTCCGCCAACTATGGACAAAATACCACCAGGTTTTGCCGATCGGCCATTTGTATCCTGGCGTTACGATCATCGGGCTCTGCTTGAAGACAAACCCCTGGACGCGAAACAGTCAATCTGGTTCAAGACCATGGGGGCTGTACCGGATGACCCGTTGTTGCATGCAAGTTTGCTGGTTTATGAATCTGACAACGTTCTGCTTGGTACGTCGCGGATGCCACACAAAGGCAGTTTCAGGCGTGAAAACATGCAGGTCGCGAGTCTAGATCACGCCGTGTGGATACACCGCGAATTCAGAGCGGATGAGTGGTTGTTGTACGTGGTGGATAGTCCTTCGGCGTCGAACGCGCGTGGTTATACCCGTGGAACCATCTACCGAGAAGATGGAACTCTCGTGGCTTCAACCATGCAAGAGGGGCTTATTCGGCTTAGGGAATAGGCGCTGGCGTGGCCTATTTTTTTGCGCTCACCAAGGCAGAGGATAGAGCACTTGCCAGCGGGCCAATTGCGGGGGGTAAACCAGGCTGATGTGGTTGTCTTGCCATTGCACGAGGTAATTGTTCTTTGCTTCTTGCATGCCACGTTCATTCACTCGGTAGTGGCCGATGATAGAACGAAACTTCATGCTGCCGAGTTGTGCTCTCACCGCATTGGGCTCTGTTGATTTGGCAAGTCGCATGGCAGATTCAAGAATTTGTCCGGCGGCGTAGCCACCAGCGGCGTCGTAGCTTGGGTATACCGAAAATTGCTGGCGATAGCGAAAGCCAAAATCAAATGACCCGGGCATTCTCACGCTGCGCAGCCACTGGACGGTTGAGATGACCCCCTGTGCCGTGTCGCTACCTACGGCATCGCCAAACTCTCGCAGTGCGGGGCCGCCGCTAAAGGCGATGAGTTTTGTTGTCAGGCCAACCTGACGCGCGGCCTTGGAGAAATCGATAGCGTCCTGCAAGTAAGATCCAACAATAATGGCTTCGGGCTCGCTCGCTTTTAATCGTGATGCAAGCGCGGTGAAGTCAGTAGTGTTTGGCGAATAGCTTTCGTCAGCAACGATATTGAGACCAAGTTCTCGAGCTTTGCTGCGGGCACCCTGGGCCACGGCTCGAGGAAACTCGGCATCCTGCCAGGCTAGTGCGATACGAGATAGGTTGTGCTTAGCGACAAGCTGTAGAAATGGATCCATATTATGGTTGGCTGGCGTGTAGGCGCCAAACACGCGCGGGTCTGGTTGATCCCATATTTGTGGAGCAGAGGCAATGGCTACCATTGCGATGTCGCTTGTTCCTAACGCGTCGCGCACAGCAATGGTCATCTCTGAGCTGTACGGGCTGACAAATAATTGAACGCCATCAGCAACCATCTGTTGGTAGCGCTGTGCCGCCATTGCAGGGCTTGATTGGTCATCAAGTAAAACAAGTTCAACCGCGCGTCCTAACAGACCACCGCGTTCGTTTACCTCTGCCTGCCACATGGTCAAACCACGCCGCACCTGAATGCCAAAATCAGCCAGCGCGCCAGAATCAGGGATCGTGGCGCCGATGCGTAGCATCTGGCCATTGGTTGTGCCCGCCGGGGTCATTTCAGGACTGGCGAGTGATCCGGGTTCAGCGCTTGATGCTGGTGCGTTGGTAGCAGTTACCGGTGCACTGACAACAAGGGCGCTTAGTATCGACGCGAGCACCATAGCTCGGATGCTTAGCAGCGGCCGTGTTCTGTTGGTGCGTAATCGAGTAAAGAATTTGCTATTTAACAATGTCCAGCTCCCGCTTTTTGGCGTACAGCATGCGTACGAGCTCGTATTCAAAAGGCGACCCGGTACCAAAATATTCGAATGCGGTGGTTGCGCGGGTGTCCAGTATTAGCAGCGGATAGTAGGCGTAACCACGGCCGCTATGATCTGTCAGATCGAGCGGGTCGATCTGGGCGAGCACGGCGGTGTCAACAATACGACCAATGCCATCGCGCAAGCCAGAAGGACCAAACAGCGGTAAGACCAGATAAGGACCAGCTTCAACACCGTAGTGTCCAAGGGTTTGGCCGAAGTCTTCATCGTATTTTGGCATGTTGAAACGTGATGCAGGATCCCAGAGGCCGCCGATCCCGAGCGTTGTGTTAGTCAGAAACCGTCCGCCGGTCTGCAGCGCGCGTTTGGGTCGCAGTTGCAGTAGTTGATTGATGCCCGTACGAATATCGTCAAGGTTGTCGAAAAAATTGGTGACACCGCTGCGCGCAAATCGAGGCAGAACTTTCTGATAAACACCGATTGCAGGCATTAGCACCCAACGATCGAGCTGAGCATTAAAGCTGTATAGCGCGCGGTTGAGCGGTTCGAGCGGGTCAGATATGTCTAGTGGGTCTGCTACATCGTCGAGTACAACGCGGTTTGCGTTGTACAGCGGGTCTGCCGTACGGCGTGTCGTTTCAGGCGAGAAGTCTTCGAGTTGGGTCTCGTCGGTATCTTGCAGATATCCATACAGACTGCTAGTTGTTGAGTTGGCGCTGTTATTGGCGCAGCCAGTCGACAACAGGCAAACAAGCAGAGGGTAATGCCAGCTGAACCGCCGGGAGAGGTGAGCATTTATAGTTAGTGTCATTGTGCCCCTCCGGTTAAAAACCCAATGTAGTCTGCCTGGGTTTCTGCCAGTGCAAGGTTGCCTAAATGACCGCCACGGGGGTAAATGAAGGCGCGGTTGCCAAAGGTGTTTTTCAAGAACTCGATCTCGCCGGGCACCAAAATAACATCGTCCAGGTTGTGTACTACCGCGATGTGCGGTGAGTTCGACAGAAAGTCTTTGAGGTGCGGCAAACTTTGAGCCTCGGCAAAGGCGTTGCGATCGCCATCAAAGCTGTCAGCGTGAAAAGGCCAGAAGAAATCGTGGAAGTAGTCGGTGAAGCCAACGCGTAACGCGACTTCCAAGTAGTGACTGCGCTCCGTCTTGCGACGTAGCTTTTGTCGTGATGGCTTGATGAAGCCAAAGTCATTCATAACGTCGGCGGTGAAAATCAGGTTGGCGGCTGACAGGCGAAACGCCACGCCGATGATCGCTGCTAATTCTTCGTCGCTTGGTGGTTGTGCCTTAAACGCCTCAAACACGATATCTGGGTTGAATTCGATCGTTGTGGAGCGTGTGTACACCGAGCCGATTCGACTAACAACGTCTGCAAAGAAACCATTCAGATTGTCTACGCCGCCCGGAATATTGCGCAGCATGCGATCGAGCTTGGCGATTGAGTTATACAGCGACACCGATGGGTTCAGTAGCAGCACTTTGTCGAAGTTAAAACGTTGTTGCTCTTGGTCCAGTTTTGCGACAAAGGCCGAATGCGTCCCACCCAGCGAATAACCTGCCAGTGAGTACCCGCTGATGCGTTCGCGCTTGGGCAAGCGGTCTGCAATCTCGCCCATTACCCGATACAGATCAGCGGCGTCTTTGCGCATGTGACCGGGTACGGCGGTGCTTGATTGGGCGACCATGAATTCAGGGTGACTGGGGGAGGTGATGCCAACCACGTGGTACCCGGCATTAAAAAACGCCTCCATCAGCAGCTTGTTGGTGCCGCCATCGTGGTAACCGCCGGTGCCCGCTACCGTGAATATGAGTGGAGCGTTGCCGTCTTGCATCGCCCAGGAGTACTGCAGCCGACGCGCGTACCACAGCGCTTTCGGAATGTGGCGATCTGCGATTTCGGGCAGCTTGGCTTCGCGTAACTTGAGTTCTCGCGCGTGCTGTTTTGCCAGCACGCTGGGCGTGCCCGCAATAGTGGCGAGAAACGGGTTGGCGATGGGGTAGCTGAAGGTATCTTGGCTTGGTGTTGCCGGTGCTTCTTCAGCAGATGCGAAGCTGGAGCAGAGGGTGAGCACTAGCGCCATCAAGGCGGTGCTCACAAATCGATGAGTCATGCGTATCCAGAGGCAGACCAGAATTGGGGGTAATGTAGCACCGTTCCTCTGGAGTTTCTGGCCTAGCCGGTTGGAGGCCAGGAAAGGCGTACATGAACGTCATAATTAGTGGGCCATATCGTCACTGAATACACGTCGTAACAGGCGGGGGTAGCCAAGAGCCAGTAATCCGCTGCGGACTAGCATAAATAGCAGCATGCCCAGCCACAGGGTGTGGTTGTTTAGTGTGCCGAAGTTTGCGGCAAGGCCCAGGGTCGCTAGATAGACAAAGGCCGCGAGCAGCATTGCGTTGCGCAATTCGCGAGCCGCGCCGGCGCCGATATAGATCCCGTCATAAAGGAACGCACCAACACCCGCCAGCGGCAAGCCGATCACCCAAGGCAGGAATTCTCGAGCGCTTGCGCGTACTCCGGTGATGTCGGTCATAACGCCTATGAGTGAGCTGCCAAGCAGGGCGAGAATAAGTGCGCTGATAATGCCGAGGCCTGTGGCCCACATGCCGCAGTACATTGCGGTTTTATGCAGGGATTCGCGCTGACGCGAACCGACGGCAAAGCCGGTAAGCGCTTCCGCCGTGTGGGCGAAGCCATCGAGAGCGTAGGTAATGATAAAGAAGAATTGCATCAAAATGGCGTTGCCGGCCAACACCACGCTGCCCAGGCGGGCCGCCATTAGTGTATTGAGCAAGAACGGTAGTTGGACAAAAAACGTGCGGATCAGCAAATCGCGACTCATACCCAGCAGCGAGCCCCAACTGCCACGAGCCCAGAACGAGCGGCTTGAGGGCAGATTCGCGAGTTGCAGCGGCGTCCAAATGAGGCGAACGCCAACGGCGGCCGCGACCCATTCGCTGCACACAGTACCCCAGGCAACTCCTGCCACTCCCCAGTCGAAAACGACGACAAACAACAGATCTAGCACAACGTTCAACAGGTTGAACAGCAGGGTAAGCAACATCGTGGTGCCCATTCGTTGGGTGCCAAACAGCCCCCCGAGCACAACCAGGTAGACGAAGTAGGCGGGCGCGCCAAACAGGCGAATCTGTAGATATTCAAGTGTCAAAGGGGTGACTGCTGGGTCGGCGCTGATGAGCAGTGCGGCGCCTGCCATCAGGGCGGGGCTCAGAGCGAGTAAAATCAATGCGATGCACACCGCCATGAGTGCGCCGCGCCACAGAGAGGCGCGCAGCTCATCGTCGTTGCCGGCGCCGTGTGCCTGGGCCACCAGTGCAGTGGTCCCCATTCGTAGAAAGCCAAACAGCCAGTACACCGATGAGTACAACATTGCGCCTAACGCGACAGCCGCGATGTAATTGGCGCTGGGCATGTGACCCATCACGGCCGTGTCTACGGTGCCCACCAATGGCACTGTGAGGTTGGCCAAAATAATGGGCCAGGAGAGTTTCCAGATACGTCGGTGCCATAGCCGGTCGTTGTAGGCGAACGGGCTTGAAGATTTTGGCGGGGGCTGCTGATCAGACAGGGCTAGGCTCGGTGGTTAGGCGAGCCGCCAGTATAGGGTGGTATGTGGGGAAGATGGCAGCGCTGTTGTGCGCTGCCGACTCCGAGCATTTACTAGCCCATCGCGAGGCGTTCTGATTGCTGGGTGTACATGTCGTCGGCCAGTAGCGGTAGCGCGGGTGAGACGTGAATGCCTGCGTAGTGGCGGCGTCTGCGCAGAAAATACCCGTCGTTTAAGTGCGCGTTTTCTGCGTAGTAAGGACAGTCTAGGAGCAACCTGTGCAGTGCGGGTAGATTGAAGTACGGCACCGAGGCTAGCATGTGGTGGTCGATGTGTAGTCCGATGTGGTGGGGGGCGAGCAGCGCTCGCTCTAACAGACCCGCCCGCACTGTGCGTGATTGGGTTAACGCATGATCGTGCCGCAGTGCAAAGTGCTCTGCGATGCTGCGCACTCGCATGATCAGCGGTAACACCAACAACATTGGCGCTAACCACAACGCCACAAAGCCCAGCCAGGAATCTGTGAACGTGAGGGCGAGTGCAACGCCGCCGTACAGTGCGTAACGCAGCCTGCTCAAGGTGGCATCGCTCGGACCAACTGGCGCTGCAACGGCTGTGTGGGTGCTTACGGCCGTGTTTTGTGAGGCACGATTTGCCGCTAGAGAGTTGAGTAGATAGGTCACGCTGTAGCCATACAGTTTTGCGAGCACCTGGCCGAGCGGTTGTGTAGCTGGGAAGTGCCATTGCGCGCGTTGTTGCCGGTCATCTGTTTTACGGCACCAGTCGGGGTCTGCGGCGCTGTTCAAATGTTGATGATGGGTTAGATGATCGGCTCGATAACTGCGGACGCTGACAAGCAGGGGCGCCCCGCACAGCAAGTCTGATAGCGTGTCGTTAACACCGCGATCGGTACTGACGGTGCGGTGTGCGCCTTCGTGCATCAGTACCAGCAGCGCGTGCTGACGGGCGGCGATAACAACGATGGCGCCTAACCAGGCTGGAACCATTATTGCAGCGGTGGTCACCCAACTCATACCAGTAACGCCGTCAGCAAGCAGGGCCACGCCGGCGATTACTGCGGCTATTGCCAGATAGTTGCCCAGAACGTCGGCGGAAAATCGCCACGGCGATAACTTACGCAAATCTTTGAGCTGCTCAGCGACGTCTGCACGGCGCAGATAGTCGCGAATTTTCCCAGGCATGGTGGTACGAGTGAGTGCGTTCATCAGGCAGCGACCACGGCTTCTTCTGCTAATACTTCGTCTACATCGGCAGTGACCGACTCTTGTGGTGCTGCGGTTGGTGTTTTACTGGCGCGTTGCGGCGCTAGGCTGCTCGACTCTGGCTGATCCACGCCATACTGTTCTCCCGCCATGCCTTCGGCGTCTACGCTTTGAAATGTGCGCTCAACAAAGGTGCTATACAGTTCACCCGTTACACGCATCGCGTAAATCACATCATCGATGTCACGTTGACATGTTGTGATGGTGTCAGCGTACTTTGTCATAGCCTTGGTGTGGCCAACGTCAATCACAGAATGATCTTGCAGGAACGTGGTTGCTTCGAAAGGCACCTGTAGCTTGGTTAGTCCGGCGATGTATTCCGCGCCGCTGCGCACGGGCATGAACTCGAGAAAGTACAGATAGCCAAGATAGCCCACCGCGTTTTTGCCAGTGATCTGGTAATAGGGAAAGGCTGTCAGTGCCATTGTGGAGGGCAGTGGTCGACCCTCTTTGATGCCGGTGGTGTCGAAACCCAACGCTTCCATGTCGTTTAGTGCCAATTGGTCATGGCCAATTTCTGAGGTTGCGTGGCGTAGGAAGTCTTTTACCATCTCGCGCTGCTGACCTTGGAAATACAAGGTGGCACCCGCTTGCAGTTGCGGGTTTTCTCGAGCATAGAAATACACCTCTCTCAGGAGGGCGGCGTAATGCGCTTTGGTGATGTTGCCATCGCGAAAGCGGCGCATGCCGGGGCTATTGTTAAACTTGGCAATAACGTCTTCGAAAGCGGTAGCTAATTGTTCATTGGCATTCATTAGTAATGACCTTTTTAGGTGAGAGCTAAGTGAGAGATAAGTTAAGAGGCAGTTGCGGTTTTGTGTTGCTGACCTGCTAGCCGAGCAGCAATCGGGTGCGGCCGGTATCTGTCGAAGGCCTGTGTGATTGCCGGCGGCACTTGCGCGGCATTTTCTTGTGCTGGAGATTTTGAATCCAAGTCGCCCGTTGGCAGACCCTGTTCACGCAGGAACCGCCGTAGAGCCGGCAAGAATGGCGATGCCACTTTGCGCAAATGTTCTTCGTCGGTGATATCCAGTCGCAGTGAGTTAACGGCCCCGTATTCTTTTAGGAATAGCGACGGCAGATGTTCTTGATACCCAAGGCGGCTAAACAGACGAACGAGGTGATCGTTGCAGTCGATGTAGTTGTGCTTGATTCCGACATGCAGCCCCCAGTTATAGGTGGCGAATGCGAGCCGCAGAGGCAGTCTGGTTTTTCGTAATGGCGCGGCGACCATCAGCTTTGTAGTGATGGCGGTTGCCCAGTTTTCTTCCGCAGACAGGTCGGTCAGACCGTACAGCGTGCGGTATTTGTCAGCGGTAGGATTGGCGATGGGTGTAGACAGAACGGTGCCTACAACCTGCCCTTCGCGTCGCGCGATGCACAGGGAGCCTGCGGTGGCCAACGGGTCGTAGAGCCGTCGGTGTTCGTGCGAGGTGTTGGGGTCGTTCAGGTGACGACCCATTTCACCTACGTAGATGTCATACCAAAACCGGTAGGCGTCATCAAAGTCGGCATCTGTTTGTGCCGTTCCCAGTTCAAGCATTCTACTCCTCCCTAACGTGCAAGCTCTGGGGAAGAGTAGTTCGAATCTAGATATTCGCTAACAGGTAATCTCTCACAGCGCTGTGCGAGAAGTCGCACGCGCGTTACATTTACCTTTGGGGTAGCGGTTGGCCTGGACCAAGGTCGTACATTTGCGCATCCACATTCACGGGTGGGTTTTTTGCCATGGCCTCACCAAAAGCTGCCATGTGCGGGGCGCCAAAGTGCTCTATCAAGGCTTCAACCGATTCCCACTGCTCAACCACAACCATTTTGTGGGGGTGCGACAACTCCTGAGTGAAGCGATAGCTGATGCAGCCCGCTTCAGCTTGGCTGGCGATTTCCATTGCGGCTATAGCGGCTTTCATCTCATCTATAGCTGCTTCTGTGGATTCGATATTGGCGAGCACAAGTATCATGGGGTTTCCTTTTGATTCTATGGGTGATTACGCTGATTGCGTTCAGTGGTCGGCAGAGTTGCCCTGTGGGATACCCTGGCCTTAAAGTATCCAGGTCACGCTTTTTGGCATTTTAGCCGAGGTTATGACACTGAAGTACCGTATTTAAGGAGAGACAGCATGGCTGATCTGGCAAACGCGACCAAATTTTATATCAACGGCGAGTGGGTTGAGCCTCTGGGGCAAGACCGCTTGGATGTTATCAATCCTGCCACTGAACAGGTGGTCAATCAGATCGCAATGGGTAACCCGGCTGACGCTGATCGAGCGGTACAGGCCGCTGCGAACGCCTTCGAAAGCTTTTCGCTGACCAGTAAGCAAGAGCGAATCGACCTTCTGGAGCGCATTATCGCCTCCTACAAGAAGTTCCTACCGGCCATGGCCGAGGCCATTTCTGATGAAATGGGTGCGCCGATGCCGCTGGCTAACGCAGCCCAAGCACCATCCGGACTGGGTCACTTCATGACCACACTGCAGGTACTGAAAGATTTCGAATTCGAGGAAGATCTGGGCACTGCCCGGGTTATCCGCGAGCCGGTTGGGGTCTGCGGGTTCATCACCCCATGGAACTGGCCGCTAAACCAGATCGCCTGCAAGGTCGCTCCGGCTCTTGCTGCGGGCTGTACCATGGTGCTCAAGCCATCAGAAGTCGCACCCAATAACGCCATCTTATTCGCTGAAGTCATGCACGATGCTGGCGTTCCAGCGGGCGTGTTTAACCTGATTAACGGTGACGGTCCATCGGTAGGCGCCGCGATGTCCAGCCATCCACAGATCGATATGATGTCGTTCACGGGTTCCACCCGTGCCGGCGTTGAGGTGGCAAAGGCTGCTGCCCCTTCGGTAAAACGGGTTGCACAAGAGCTTGGTGGCAAATCGGCAAACATCATTCTTGACGACGCGGACCTGGAGAAAGCGATTTCTCGTGATGTGTTTGGTCTGTGCATGAATTCAGGGCAGAGCTGTAACGCGCCCACTCGCATGCTGGTTCCCAACGCGCGCATGGATGAAGCTGCTGCCATTGCCAAGGCAGCGGCAGAAAACGTCACCGTTGGCGACCCGAAAGCCGAAGGCGTCGCTATTGGCCCGGTGGTATCTGCCGTGCAGTACGAGAAAATTCAGGCGTTGATCCAAAAAGGCATCGACGAAGGCGCTAACTTGCAGGTTGGCGGTGCCGGCCGTCCTGAAGGTTTAAACGCGGGCTATTTTGTGAAGCCAACTGTGTTCTCGCACGTCACCAACGACATGACTATTGCTCAAGAAGAAATTTTTGGCCCGGTTCTGTCATTGATTGGCTACGAGGATGATGCTGACGCGGTGCGGATCGCCAACGAAACTCTGTACGGGCTGTCGGGCTACATTTCTGGAAGCGAAGATCGTGCAAAGAAAATTGCTCGTCAAATTCGCACGGGTAATGTGCATTTGAATGGCGCGCCGGTGAACAACCAGGCCCCCTTTGGTGGCTACAAGCAGTCTGGAAACGGTCGTGAGTTTGGCCGCTATGGGCTTGAGGAGTTCCTGGAAGTGAAGGCGATTCTTGGCTACAACGCTGCGGGCTAATCCGCGCAGTCAGTGGTTAAGTGCCCTCCGTTTGTTTGGGTACTGGCTGGAGTACGCGCAAAGTGTGCTCCAGTTAACGTTGCAACCTGCTCGTGCGGTCGGTTTTTTACCGAAGGCACGAGTAAACTAAAGCGATGAAGCTGTTTTCCTTTTTGCTGTTGGCCATGCTGGTCGGTTCCTGTGCGCTGTTGTTTGTCTTTGATGGACCGGATGGCAAACCCATTTTGGCCGTCGATCAGATGCTCGACGACGCGGTGGCCGATATTGTTCCCGCAGAGCCGATGGAAATGTATCGGTGGAAAAACGAGCAGGGCATCTGGGAGTTTGGGGAGTTACCGCCGGAGCAGGTGGTTGCCGCCAAGATCAGTGTCGATAACTCACGTACAACCACCATGGGTTCAGAGTGGAACGTCGCTCCTGCTGTTAGTGAAGCGCGCGCGGGGTCAGGGTCTGACGCTGTGAATTTTCAAATGCCTAGTTCTGTCGGCGACGCTTACCGAGCGGCGCCAGAACTGATGGGTGCCGCCCAACGCGCAGCGGCAACACTAAATGATCGTCAGGCTGGGATGGATGAGCAGCTGGATAGCTTGATGCAGCAACTGAAGCAACAATAATCCCCCCTCCCAAAAAAGAAACAGCGTGCTTAGCCTTCGTTTGCTTGCGCCAGTGTCTCAAGTAGATCGGCTGGCAATGCACTGTTAAACGCCACAATGCCTTGTTCCGCTCGAATCTCGTCTATGGGCTTGTGCCATTCCTGTTCCCAGTCGATGGCCATAAACGAAGGGCAGCTGCGGCCGTGCCGCCAGGCTTCGCTGATGATCTGGAGCAATATGGGTAAGCCTTCCGGCCGCGATGTGCTCGCAACCGTTAATACGACGGCGAGAAACATGGCTGAATAATTGTGACCGAATTGCGCCAGCTGAAACGCACTGATGGCGATTTCGTGCAGGCTGGTGGTGCGGTAGCCCGCGGCCAAATGCCAGACGTCATGCATTTGCAAAATACGGGTGTTGAGGTAGCGCAGGCCGGCTGGCAATGCGTGCAGTCCAAGCGTTTGCCGATCCAGCACCTCTGCGTCGTAGCCATTTTCTGTGAGCATGCTGTGCAATTGTGCGGCCAGAGAATGTTCAGGTGCGCTAGCGAGCTGCGCCAGATTGATCATTGCTGGTGGCGTGCGGGTGTGCGGTTTGGCGGCACCCGGGTTGTTGTGACTCTGTGCTTCTGCAATCGCTTGGAAGCGGGGGTCTAGTACGCCGCCCAATGCGGCAATTCTTGCTGTGAGACTGCCTGCATCAGTGTGACCAGAGCTGTCCAGCAGTTGCCACAGCGCCCGCCAAAACTCGCGAGTGAAAGCGGTGTCCTTTGTTGTTAGAGACTGTGTTGTTAAAGACTGGTTTGGGCTTTGGTTACCACCGCGCCTGGGTTTCGAATCTCCGAGCCAGCTGTTTGCCAGTGAATCGTAGACGGCATTGACCGCAGCGGGCTGGCAAAAACCCGCGTATAACAGGCCGGCGCTCAGGTCTAGCCGGGCCGGTTTGTCACCGGCTTTGATATTCGAGACCACGTTGGTGAAGCAGATCTCGTGATTGGCTGGGCCGATGTTAGGGAAGGCCTCAGCCCGGGTTTGAATATCGGTGCGAAGCACCTGCTCTTCATTTAAGTGCATGTTTTGTCGTCGTCGAGCAGCAAGTGCGCCAGCCAGTCGGCAAACTCGTTGTTATCAATTTCATCAACGCCCAGCAACGCAGGCAGTGCGTTGCCGGAAATGCCCAGACCGATCGCTGAGCTCGCGATCAACAGCAGGTTGTTGCGGATCAAGGTCGCGTCTTGTTGTCCAAAGCGTTCACCTGTGCGACGGATGAGTTCTTTGAACAGGCGTTGTACCGCTTCGTCAGGTAATTCGGAATCACTGTCGTTCAGGGCTCGCCACGCCAATAATTTAGCGTGGCCGCCTCCCACCATGGCGTGAAACACGGCGGCCAGAATTTTCTGCGGCTGCGTATCGCTTTTGAGGGCGCCAACAAGATCACTGAGCAGTGCCTGGGTCATGCGTTCTCCCAGAGCTTGGCGCATGCCTGCTGTGTTGCCAAAATGGTGGATGACGCTGGCGTGGGAAAGCCCCGCGTCTTCCGCGACGCCAACAACGTTGAGTCCTTCCAGTCCCAGTTTTTGCAGTCGCGCCTCTGCGGCGTCAAGAATGACGCTCCGGGCTTCTTCGGGAGTGCGCCGCTTGCGCGGTTTGGCGGCCGTGCGGCTGCCAGCGGAGGTGGTTCGAGTGGTGGTCAAAGCGGACAGAGTTCCAAAACAGGTACTATCCCACTAATTCCTTATTGACACCAATGTAGATAGCGGTACAGTGGCTTTACTAACACCGATGTCAGCAGGAGTTTTTTGTGACCGCAGCCCCTTCTTCCTCCCATTCTTCTTTGAATACCGCAGCAACAGACGCAGCCTCTGGTCCAGAAGAGGTCTGGGCACCAGTCCAGCGAATGCAGCCACGCGCCGCACTAAAGGCGCTACGCCGGCTGGTTGCGGACCCTGAACGCACTGAGGAGGTGTTCAACGTGATCCGCGCGCTGTCTGGTCCGTCGCTTAGCAAGGGTCTGCAACGGTTTTCGCGAATTCCTACCGGTCGACGAGTGCTCAGCGAACGACGAGTGCTGCTGACGACCTTGATGGATCGTAGTGCGTTGGAACAGCACACTCAGGAGAGCCTGGCAGACTGCTATCTCGCCTTCACTCGAGAGGGCAACATCACGGCTGATGGACTGGTTGATGCGAGTGAAGGGTTTGAAAGGTACGAGAGCGCTGATCACAGGTTGTATGGGGAGCGTCTGCGAGATCAGCACGATCTCTGGCACACGCTGGTCGATTACGGCCGTGATGAGTTGGGTGAGGTGTGCTTGCTTGCGTTCACCTACGCGCAAACCCGTAATCGCGGCATAGGTGCTATGGCGTTAGTCGGTAGCTACAAGTTATCTCAGTATTATGGCCGTGGAGTTTTTGGCGCTGTCTTTCGTGCTTGGCGAGATGGCAAGCGCGCGGCCTGGTTGCCTGGCCAGGATTGGGAGGCTCTGCTTGCTGAGCCGATCTCCGTGGTTCGCGAGCGACTGCGCTTGGTAAAGCCAGAGCATTACACTCGTCTGCTCGCTTCGGCCACCGTAGCTGCCGCCTAGTCGGGGTGCTTGGGAGCCGTCACCCCGGGCATCTCTTTGATATAGACGTCGGTTTTGGTGTAAGGAATTTCGATACCGGCGCTGGCGAACGCCTTGTAGGTGGCCATGTATAGCTCATGCAATACCCGTCCCCGATCTTCGGGGCGACTGATCCAGCCCATTAGCTGAAAGTCGAGGCTTGAGGGGCCAAAGGCGCGCATTCGAACCCGTGGTGCCGGTGAGCCAAGAATATCTTTGTGGTTTTCAGAAACCTGCTGCAGCACCTCGCACACCTGGTCGACGTCAGATCCATAAGCGGCCCCAACATCCAGACGTACGCGCATTTTGGTGTGCGGACCGCCAGACTCATTGATGATTTTCGAATTGGCGATGACGGCATTGGGCATTGTGATTTCTACATCGTCGCGGGTGAGCAACCGCGTGCTGCGCATACCGATGTGAGTGACCATGCCCCGTTCGCCGCTGTCGAGGTTGACGTAATCACCGAGCTGATACGGCGAATCCGCGAGAATGAAAAACCCGGAGAACAAATTTGCCAGCGTGTCTTTTGCCGCGAAGCCCAAGGCAATGCCGACGATGCCTGCGCTTGCGAGCCAACCCACTGGGTTAATACCCCACACCACCAGCAGTACGTAACTGCCCACTAACAAAATCAGTAATTTGAAGACCAGATCAAGAATGGGGATGGTGCGCTCTTCGATGATGTGAAAGCGCGCCTCCTGATTACCCAGGGCGTGCAGCAAAATGCTGCTGATGTTCATCAGTGCGCCGATCCAATTGATGATGATCAGCGAGACTAGACCGTTGATGACAAAGTCAGTACCTGCAGGCAACTTCGAGGCGTCTGCAGCAAGACTGAGCCCAAACAGGAAAATGGTGTAGAACAGCGGCTTGCGCAGGTGTCGAATGATCTCATCGTCAAGCGTAGTAGCTGATTTGCTGGCGAGCTTGGCCATGTTGCGAACAATAAGACTGCGTACGATGTGAGCTAGCGCAAAAAACAGAACCGCAATAATTAGCCCTTGCAGTACGGGGTATTGCGCGATGGTGTCCCACGCCGGTTGCAGTTGTGCGGGCAGGTAATCGATAAACTCGGGCAGCTGCTCACCCAGCGGGCTTAGGCTTGGGGGCGGCGAGGGCGACATTGCCGCGCCTGCTGTACTAGGTGTAGCTGTAGGTGTAATAGCAGGTATACCTGCTGCGCTCATGGAGAGCGGCGCGGTGTTCGCGAACAAACCAGCGTTTAACATTAAAGTGCTCTTGTGTGCCGCTATCCGGCGATTGTTTGGTTAGCGCGCGAGTATAGCCCGCTAGTGAGGCTCGCCGCGTTACTTGCTATCGAGTTGTCCAGACAGATCGACGTTCATCTCGCGCAGCAAATCCATACCCAGCAGGCCGTCCCAGCGTGCTGGCGGATTGTCGAGTGCGAGCACGGTGAGGTCACGAAAGCGCGTATTCTCTACGATCAGTTCGGGCACTCGGTACAGCTGTGCCGTGATGCGCCCTGATGCCGTTTGAACCTGGGCACTTTCGTTTATCGGGTATGCGCCCAGTCGGCGTAGCGTGTTGGTGGCGAGCGCCGTTGTGGTTGCGCCGGTATCGACTAATAGTTCGATCGCTGTGGCGTTGATTGTCGCGCGGGCAACCAGTGCGCCCCCTTCATCCCGAAACCTGACAGTTTCGATATCGCTGCGTAACAGTGTGTCGCGCAACTCGTTAATTTCTTGCTGCGATACGCCTTGGGTGCCAGTGTTATCCAGCGTTCGAATCGCGGCGTCTAGATCGCCCGCCTGTGCGTGGCCGTTCGCGAGCCATAGGCGAATGCGGTCGTAGTTGGGGTCCCGCAACAATAGCGCTTCAAAGTACTCTGACAAACCCAGCCAGTCGTCGCGCTCGGTAAAATCGGCATAGATCTTCTCGATCAGTTGCGCCTGGCTCGCTCGTATCTGTTCCAGCTGTTCGTTGGATTCAGGGAACTCGGCAGCGGCCATTAGTGGAACCATCGCCTCCTGCCATTGTTTGTTGCTGCTGTGATAGTGAGATTCGAGTAGCAGGCCTGCCCCGTCGTGCGGCATTAGCTGGTTGTAGTAACGGATGCTGTCGACAAACAGTCTGCCGTCCGAGCTATTCAGTTCGATAGCAATATCATTCAACAGCTGTGTGCGCTCACGACTGATGATGCGGCCGTCGGTTTGGGCGCCGAGAAACTCGATGCGCTGGTTGAGTGCACGAACCCGGGTGTACGCATCTGCCGGTTGCGTCGCGGCCACCGTAACCTGTCGCTCGGTGGTTTCCGCAGGTGCGCTGGTCACTTGGATTGGTGGTGTGGGGCTAGGTTCAGTGCTGCCTTTGCCCAGTAGAAAGCCGAGCCACAAAGATAGACTGATCAGTATTAGCAGTGCCGCCAGTCGCACGCTTTGAGTCATGTCGCGGGTGCTCGTAAACAAGTGGAGTGGGCATCATGCCCGATTGCGCGGCGGCGATTAAGTGCCTGTCAAACCAGAACGCTGGGCAGACCGCTCGGCAGCTAGAGCTGCTTTATACGATCAGCGAGTCGAGACAGCAGTTGGCTGAGTTCTTTGTGACTGACCTTGTTGCCATTGAGCGTCTTGATGGCGCTGTTGAACTGTGTCTCCAGCGCGTCTCGGTGGGCGGCAAGCTGTTCGCCTTGCTCTTTGGTTTGTTGTTGCAGTTCACTCTTGATGCTACCCGTGTGTTTGAGCATCGCGCTGCGCAATTCGGACATGCTTGAGGTTTGTTCGCCATTGAAGGTGCGGACTCTGTCGTCTATCAAGGTTTCCAGCTGCGAGCGCAGACCGCTGACGGTCTCTGCAGATTCGGTAAGTGCGTTGTTAGACTGAGTCGATAGTTGCGTCGTGATTGCGGTTTGCATGTTGCCGATGGAGCTCTCAAGTCGCTCGCTGACAGCGTTTAGCATGCGATCGCTGCGAGTGGTGATAGCAGTGAGCTTGGCCTCTAGGCTATCCCGGTCTGCAGCACGTTGCTCATCAAAACTGGCCGTCGTGTTGTTGAGCAGATCGGTAACGCGAGCGTCCAGTAGGTCTAGGCGTTGTTCGTGGTTTGCCAAAGTTTGAGCAGCGTCATCAGGCAGCGCGCTGCTTTGCTGTTCGATGCCGTTTAGCAGTGACTGTTCCAGTTGTTCGACGTAGTCCGACAGGTCGGTGAGTCGAGCCTCCATGTCGCGACGCAGTACGTTTAAGCCTGATTGCGTGCGCCGATATACCGAATCAACCTGATCTTGCTGGGACTGGTGTTCGTTGCCGAGCAGCAGTGAGCGCAGATGGGCGAGTTGGGTATCGCTCGATGACGGGCCGCTTGCAGGTGAGCCTGTGATTGATTGCAGGCTCGCGGGGGATGGCGTAAGCGTGGAAGCAGCCTGAGCCGTCGCATCAGTTTGAGCGGCGTAGGTTAGCGCCGCGGCAAATCGGTCGGCACCAGGCTGGGCGGTTTGCTGCGGCGTACTGTCGGGAGCTTTGGGTGGTGTCATGCTATTGGCCTGAGGCTGCGATGCCGCTGGTGTTTGCACGGGCTCGGCAGACGTCTCGGCGTTGCGGCCAGGCAACGCCAGCTTGCGTCGTGCTCGTGCTTTAAAGGTTTCTAGGTTCATGTTGCGGCCGCCTGCAGGCCAAGTCCGAATCTTGGATATATGTTAACAAAACTGCGTAATAAATTCGTAGCGCTTTGTAGGCCTAACGTTACCTGGTTGTCCCACAAGCACGATTTATACACCTGTTTGAGGGTTGGGCGCGGCGGTTT
This sequence comes from Pseudomonadales bacterium, assembly GCA_023300545.1. Lineage (GTDB taxonomy): Bacteria > Pseudomonadota > Gammaproteobacteria > Pseudomonadales > Azotimanducaceae > JALZVT01. The sequence continues at coordinate 22,231 of JALZVT010000010.1, read as the reverse complement.
GCCGGCCCTGATCATTGGTCCGTGCCTGCAGAATTCTTGCTTTGGGCCCTGGCGGGTGGCGGCTCCGGTCGTTCGGGGCGATCAACAATAGGGGCGTAGTCCAGGTCGAGATCGCGGCTGACCAATCGAATATCTTCCATATCAACCTGACGGTTATTGCGTAAAAAAGCCTGTAACAACAGCGCATCTGACACGGTATTTATCATTCGCGGCAAACCGCGGGTCAGGGAATAGATGCGGATGATGACGGTCCGATCAAATATCGGTTCTGATGCCCCTGCAAGCAGGCAGCGGTGGGCAATGTAGCGTTGGGTTTCATGCAAGCTGAGGGCTGGCAATTTGAAGCGGGTGCCAATGCGTTGTTTTAAATTGGCCAGTGCTGGCTGATTCAGTCGGTCTGCAAGGTTGTTATGCCCAGCAAGCAGAAACTGCAGTAGCCGACCATTGTGATCGTCTAGGTTCGACCACTGCCTCAGCTCATGCAGTTGAGCGTCGGTTAGCTCATGAGCGTCATCGATAACGACGACCATGCGGCGGCCATCTGTGCGGGCTTTTTGCAGGTAGGTGCGTAGCTCCAAGTTTCGAGTTGTCTGGTTTTTATGGCCTACATTCGCCGTTGTCCCTGCTGCAATGAGTAAGAGTGCGCTTAGTGAACTCTCGTTTAGGTCCTGAGCGTGCAGTCGTAAATAGTCAAAGCGCTCTGCTGATAGTGTTTGCAGCGTTTGTAGTAATAAGGTTTTGCCGGTGCCGGGTGACCCCGTGATCAACATGAAACTCTTGCGCGCCTGTAGCCCGCGATAGAGTTTATCGAGCGCCTCTTCGTGGTTGGGTGACAACACAAACAACGAAGTGTCCGCCTCGATACTAAAGGGGGCGTGTTCCAGCGCGAAGTGCAGGTGGTAATCCTGCGGCCGGGCGTGGGTCATGAGTTCTGGTTCTGCTCGCATGAGTTGAGGATGACAAAATGCGGGCGATAAAGGGTGAAACCAGGCAGTTAATTGGTAACTAACTTGTTAGATTTATTTGAACAGATCGAACGCACAGCGGGGTTGCTGTAGGGTGCGCGTGGCGCCGAGACGCGGCTAGGAGAATTAAATGGTGCCGAGAAGAGGACTTGAACCTCCACGGGGTTGCCCCCACTAGCACCTGAAGCTAGCGTGTCTACCAATTTCACCACCTCGGCACGAAGCGGGGGTGCACAGTACTCAAGCCGTTCTTTACTGTCAATTTGCGCGGCGCACATTTTTTATCTCGCTGCAGGTGCGTTGTGCCCCGGCGATAATCATTGACGCAATGCCCCCGTAAGGGGGCTGATATAAGGCTCTTTCTAATAGATGACAACAATAAATGCCGCAACGGTAACCAACTTTGTCCGGCACGCCACTGCCGCCGGTGGCGTTGTGACCTGGGCGGAGCTCCGAGATGAGTTTCCGGACACCAAACGGCTGCGCAACGTCGCGCGAGGCCTCGTCCGCAATGGCGATATTGATCAAGACCGTGGCGGCAACTATTTTCTGGCTGCCAGCGGCGGCTCTCGTGAGCTGGCACGTGGCCTGGTCGTTGGTGCAGCTGCTGGCACGGCGAGTCGACTGGCGATCCGGCCGCTTGGTGCGAGTGGGCTGACTGCCAGCGCCGACCAGGCAGCGACCGGGCAGGAGCTGCCTTTAACGCCGCCAAACAAAGATAAGCACGCTCGCCCAACGCCGCCAGTGCGCGAGGGTGACGAAGTGACCTACCTCGCTGTTGAGCAGGCGGGTGGCTCTGTTACGGCCCAAGTGATTGAAGTACTCAAGCACTCTTCTAATCCCATCATTGGGGCGGTTGTGCGGTCACGCTTCGGTCCTGTTGTCGACAGCCTCAGTCCTGGCTTTCGTGGCAAGGTGCAACTTGATGAGTTGCCTGCTGACATCAACGAAGGCGATAGCGTTTCGGTGCGCGTGACAGGCAGCGATCGATTTGGCTTGCGCGGCGATGTCACTGGCGTGGTCAGTCGTGGCGATGTGGCTGATGCGGCGGCCGTCACGCTCATCGCGAGCAACGGTATTCCGGAAGATTTTTCGCTCGAGGGTCTGGCTATTGCTGATGCGTTGCCGAGTGCTGTGCAGCCCGGGCGATTTAACAGCCGAACAGATTTGCAGGCCTTGCCACTTGTCACTATCGACGGTGCTGATGCGCGCGACTTTGACGATGCGGTCTATGCAGAGGCTATGGTTGACGGAGGCTGGCGCTTAATCGTTGCCATTGCCGATGTTGCCCACTATGTGAAATCGGGCTCGGCGCTTGATAACGATGCGTATGAGCGCGGTAACAGTGTGTATCTGCCAGATCGAGTGATTCCGATGCTGCCTGAGTCGCTGTCTAACGGGTTGTGTTCGTTACGCCCCAACGAGCCGCGGCTGTCGTTGGTGTGCGATATGCAGATTACGGATAACGGCAGCATCAGCAGCTTTGAGTTTTATGACGCGGTTATCTGTTCTTGGGCCCGGCTCACTTACTCCGAGGTCAATGACTACTACACCAAGAGTGAGGTGTTGCCCATCGATAAGGACAACGCCCAGGCCCGCAAGGCTGGTCGTACAGCTGATGCAACAGCTGCTGGCGTCCAGTCCAACATCGATGAACTACATGAAGTGTTTTATGCGTTGCTGCAAGCGCGCGAAGAGCGTGGCGCGCTTGAGTTTGAGACCCGTAGCGGTGTGTTAAGCCTGCATGAAGGTCGGGTCAAAGAAATTCGTGAGGTTGTGCGTAACGACGCTCATCGCTTGATTGAAGAGGCCATGATTTCTGCAAATGTCTGCGCCGCAAAATTCATCAGCAGCCAAGGTGCCCACGGACTTTATCGGGTGCACGAGCCACCGCAAGCGAGCAAGGCTGATGTAATGCGCGATGCGCTGGCCTATGTTGGACTTCGGGTTCGCGATGTGCCCAGTGACCCTAAGGAGCTGGCTACCTTGCTTGCGCCGTTGGCGGGTCGGGAAGATGCGTGGTTGCTCTACTCACTAATACTCAGATCGATGAGTCAGGCCCGCTATCAACCGGAAAATCGCGGCCACTTTGGCCTGGCGTTGACGGACTACATGCACTTCACATCACCAATTCGTCGTTACCCCGATTTGATCGTGCATCGTGTTATCAAGGCGCTTGTACATGGTAAGCGCGCGCCCCTGCAAACCATGGATAAGCTGGTGCAGGCCGGTGAGCATTTGAGCAGCACTGAGCGACGAGCCGAAGACTGTGAACGAAGTGTGAGTAATTGGCTGAAGTGTGACTTTGTTGCGCCCAGAGTTGGCGAGACCTTTGCCGGCATTGTTGTTGGGGTGCAAGACTTTGGATTGTTTGTCGAGCTCGATGGCTACTATGTACAAGGGTTGGTGCACATCTCGAGTCTGGGTAGTGATTACTTTAACTACCAGCCGCAGAGTTTAAGTCTGGTTGGTGATCGATCGGGTCGCACCTATAGTTTAGGTGACACCATGGATGTTGTTCTGGCTGATGTGCAAGCGCCCCAGGGTAAGCTTGATCTGATTCCACAAGAGTACTACCAAGCCGCAAAGCGCTCTGAGAAATCCAAAGGTCGCTCCGGCGGTTCGTCAAGATCGAAAAAAGGTAAGAAAAATTAGTGGCAGGTAAGCATTCTTCTTCTGCAGGTGGGGACAGCGATGACTATGCGTTTGGTCTGCATACCGTCAGCGCTTTGGTTGAGCAGAATCCTGAGCTAATTGCCAGGCTGTGGGTTCAAAGCAACCCTCGCAACGACAAGCTGGCTGAAATATTTGGTGCGGCTCGAGCCGCTGGTGTTCGTGTGGAGTCGGTTGAACGTCGTTGGCTGGACCAAAAAATCGGCAGCAGTAAGAATCACCAAGGCGTGCTGGCGTTGCAGCATATGCGCGAATTGGCGGACCAGTCTGCGCTGATTGCCCATGTAAAAACGGCGCTGCGTGAAGATCCAGCTAACGTCTTGCTGTTGATTCTTGATGAAGTGCAAGATTCTGGGAACCTAGGCGCGTGCTTGCGCAGTGCAGACGGCGCTGGTGTGACAGCGGTTGTTGTTCCCAAGCGCCGCTCTGCTCCGGTGAATTCTTTGGCCCGGCGCACGGCTGCGGGTGCCGCAGAAACGCAGTTTATTGCCGGTGTTACTAATCTCGTTCGCACTATTGAAGAACTGCAAGAGCTGGGTATCTGGGTCTACGCCACAAGCGACGCTGCAGAGTTGGCGCATACCAGTGCTGATTTCACTGCGCCCTGTGCGTTGGTGCTTGGCAACGAAGAGCGCGGCGTGCGGCGTCTTGTCACCGAGCGCTGTGATGGTTTAGTTAGCCTGCCAATGCATGGTTCCGTTTCCAGCCTGAACGTCTCTGTGGCCACGGGAATCATGCTGTATGAGGTGGTGAGGCAGCGCGCTTAAAGAGCGTTGTTAGCTAAGTAGGCCCACCGCGGCTAACAGGCCGCTTGAGGTAAATGGTTTGGTGAGTAAGCGCATGCGCGATTGCTGGTTGATCCAGTTCATCGACTGATTGTCATAGCCGGTGCACACCACAACCGGCACCTCAGGCAGTTGCTCGCGAATGGCTTCGATCGTTTCGCGTCCGTTCATTTCAGGCATTCGCATATCCATAATGATTAGGTCGGGTGCTGCGCTTTTGCAGGCAGCGATCGCCTCTTTGCCACTGGCTGCTGTGGTGGTTCGATAGCCCGCGCGTTTTAACATGCTGCTCGATATTTCTCGCAAGTTCGCCTCGTCGTCAACCACCAGTATAAGTTGGCCGTGGCCGCGGGTGATGGGATCGTTAACGACCTGCGGAGCGTTCTGGCTCGATAAGCCAGCGTCCGTGCCTTGCAGGGGTAGAACAACAAGATAGCCGTTAATAGAAGCCTCAGTGTCTTTGTTGGGCTCTGGGGTGTTGTCTGGTTGAGTTAGCTGTTCGTAACTTTGCCAGCTGTCATTGGGTGGGGCCGTGAATTCCAGTCGGCCGCCAAGTGCCTCGAGGCCGGTATGGGCGTAGCTTAGATCGGCCCCGAGTTTCGCAACCGAATCGACCACGGTCCGCCCCGATTGTGAGGTGACAAAAATCTCCAGACGACATTCTTTTGCAGCGTTTGGTTTGTGCAAAGACAGCGTTAAAGTGCTGGTGCTTCTACTAATAGACTCTGGATTGGTCGAGCTCTCCTGGCCGGCTTGTAAGGCCTGGTGGCGTTCAACCAAACTGATCAGCAAGCCAGTGAGTACCCTTTGCAGTTGGGCTTTGTTGGCGTTCAGCCAGAGTGGTTCGGGGTAGGGCGTAAGGGTGACGTTGGCGCCGGCCGGCAGGGCGCGCCAGATAGTACGAACCAATTCTTCAACAGTCGCTGCGAGATCGATCTCTTCAGCACGACTGCCGCCTGGACCCACCAGGGCGCCCACCTGGCGCGACAGCGCCGCGGCCTGTTCGGCGGCTTCGAGAATTTGATTCACTCGCAGGCGCTGGCTCGAGGACAGTTCGGTATCACGTAACAGCGACGCGTTGCCCATGACGGGCATCAGAATATTGTTGAAATCGTGCAGCAACCCGCCCCCAAAACGGCTCAGTGCAGCGAGTTGTCGATTAACGTGTGCGCGTTCTTGCAAAGACGACTTTTCGTACATTTCTATGTTGAGCTGTTGTTGGGCAAGCAGGCTGGTCGCTCTTGAATCCACGAGTTGCCTCAAACCGCGGCGCTGATACGCGAAGATCACCGCGCACATAATCAAGGCGCTGAAAAACTGCACGACCGCGGGGGCCCACTCGCCAAAGGGCAGAGCCGATGTGGCTAGCGCGTAGGCGAATCCGCCGATTTGCAGTGCCAGCGTCAAGCCCATCCAGATGTAGCGCGGGTACAGAAGGGCCGTGCCGATAATAAGAAAGCAGATTGGCCACACGGCATTGGGTAGCGGTGCGACGACAAGGGTCAGGAACAGCGTGATATTCAGGATACCGTTGAGCGCAACACCGGCCAGAGGCTCATTGCCGATCATTATTAGTCGCGTTCTCGACCACAGCCCGAAGAAGATCAGGGCAGCGCTGGCGCTCAGGTGCAACGAGCGATGGCTGTCTTGGTAGTCGGCGCCGACCAACTGTTGGGCCACGGTGGGGAGAATGAGCGAGAGGGCGGTTAACAGTGTGGCGACGGTGTACAGCGGCGCCATGCTGCGCTGATGCTGTTCTCGGACGTAGGTCACCAACTCTTCGGGGGGCTCGCTTGGGGATTGTGAGACGGTCAAATTGCGTTCCTTGGCGTGGAATGTCGCCGATGCATGGTCAATTTACCTGAATGTTGCTGATGCTTCCCTATCGAGGCCCTTGTGGCCCCGGTGCCACCGCTCGGCGCCGGGTTTGCTTGCGGTTCTTGCGCCAAGGCCCTATTATCCGCGGCCCTATAACTCCTTGGCCTACTTCTCGGCGCTGTGTCGGTACAGAGGTCAAACCCTTAAGGAGCAAGTTATGCGACATTACGAAGTCGTGTTCCTCGTGCATCCTGATCAGTCAGATCAGGTTCCAGGCATGGTGGAACGCTATTCAGGCCTTATCGAGCGCGCTGGCGGTAAAGTACACCGCACCGAAGATTGGGGACGGCGTCAGCTGGCTTACCCGATTCTGAAGATTCACAAGGCCCACTACATCCTCATGAACATCGAAGTCGGCAGCGATGCGCTTACCGAACTCGAAAGCGCGTTCCGTTTCAACGACGCTGTTCTGCGCAACATGGTTGTTCGTCGTGACGAGGCCGTTACCGGCAACTCGAAGATTTACGAAGAAGAACTGAAAGAGCAGGAAAAAGACCGCGAGCGCGATAAGCGTCGCGAAGAAGAGCTTGCCGCTCGCGCCGCTGCGGCTGTTCCTAGTGCGCCGGCTGAGGAAGGCGAAGCCGCCCCTGCTACAACCCCAGCCCCTGCAGCAGAAGCCCCTGCCGCCGCGGCCCCTGAAGCAGCTGCCGAGAAGGAATCTGAGTAATGGCTAGACATTTTCGACGTAAAAAATACTGCCGTTTCACCGCTGAAGGCATCAAAGAGATCGACTACAAAGATCTCGATATTCTGCAGCAGTACGTCAGCGAGACCGGCAAGATTGTTCCTAGCCGAATCACTGGCACCAAAGCCAAGTACCAGCGTCAGTTGGCAACGGCGGTAAAGCGGGCGCGCTTCCTTGCGCTACTGCCTTACACCGACCAACACGAATAGGCCGGGGGCACACATGAACGTAATTTTGCTTGAACGCATTGGCAAGCTCGGTGAGCTAGGTGATGAAGTTGTAGTTAAGAACGGCTTTGCCCGTAATTACCTGATTCCGCAAGGCCGAGCCGTGCGCGCAACTGAGGACAACCGTAAGGACTTCGAAGCGCGTCGCGCCGAACTTGAAGCCGCTGCGCTGAAGCGCCGTGGTGCTGCTGAGCAGCGTGGTGCTGGCCTTGCTGATGTTGAGGTGACGATCGTCGCTCGATCTGCTGACGAAGGGAAGCTTTACGGTAGCGTGGGTACCCAGGAAGTGGCTGACGCATTGGCGGCCAAGAGCATTGAGGTCAATAAAGCCGAAGTGCGTATGCCTGACGGTGCGATTCGCGCGGTGGGTGAGTACGGGGTGGATATCCAGCTCGACGCTGATATCACCGTGACTATCAAGGTCATTGTTGTCGCAGAATAGCGGCAGCACATGAGCCGAAGGGGTTGGGCGATCGCTCAGCCCCTGTTCCAAGCCTCCTCTCACTCCACATTCGAGTAAAATCCGCGGCAGCAGGACCTTTTCTGCTTGCATTGCCTGCTTCTGAGTTCCAGAGTTGCTAGCCCCTCCGGGATTTATACAAATACCCTTCTGCTATGTCTGATAACTCTGATCTACCGAGTGATTCCGCGTCTCCTGGGCCTCCTGGGCCTCCGCCAGACGGCGCCGGAGAGGGTGCGCTAACGCCGAATGATATGGCGCCGGGTGAGCAGCAAGACGATGCACCGCCGCTGGAAGATTACGAACTGCCAGCTGACCTTGAAGCGTTTGAGGGCGGTGATTTTACCGGCGGCTTGACACCAATGGACGGTGCGCCGGACCTGTCTTTTGACCCTAACCTCGCTGCTACCCCACCTGTGGTGCGTGGTGGCTCTGTTCGCAGTGCGGCGTCCAGCTCGGGTGCCGCAGCCAACCCCACGGTTAACTGGGGTAGTGGCAGTAATGCGATGAAAAACCTCAAGGTGCCACCGCATTCGCTTGAGGCCGAGCAAGCGGTGTTGGGCGGGGTAATGCTCGACAACAACGCCTGGTTCAACGTGCTCGAGGTTGCAACGCCGGCAGATTTTTACCGGCCTCAGCATCAACTTATTTTTGAAGCCTTGGGCTTTCTTGCCGAAGACAACCAACCGCTCGACGTGGTGACGGTGAGTACTCGCCTGCAGCACAGCGGGGTGCTCGAGAAAGCTGGCGGCGCGATCTATTTGGCGGAGATTGCCGAGAACACACCTGGCGCGAGTAATGTTGTGGCTTACGCCAAGATTGTGCGCGAGCGTTCAACCCTGCGGCAGTTGCTGGGTGCGGCGAACCGTATAGCCGAGTCGGCCTTCAACCCCGACGGGCGAGACACCGCTGACTTGGTTGACACGGCTGAGCAAGAAATTTTCCGCATCTCTGAAGGTCGCATGACTGAAGGGGGGCCGCAGAAGGTGATTCCATTGCTGACTCAGGCGGTGGAGAAAATTGAAAAACTGTTTGAAACTCGCGAGTCAATCACCGGCCTGCCAACGGGCTTTCACGATCTTGATCGTATGACTGCTGGGCTGCAAAAGTCCGATTTGGTGATTGTCGCGGCAAGACCGTCGATGGGTAAAACGGCGTTGTCGATCAATATGGCAGAGCACGCCGTAATGACCCCCGGTGAAGGCGCGGTGCTGTTCTTCTCGATGGAAATGCCAGCTGATCAAATTATTATGCGCATGCTGTCATCGTTAGGTCGCATTGACCAAACTCGCATGCGCACGGGTGACCTGAAAGACGATGACTGGCCGCGCTTTACCTCTGCAGTAAGTCAGCTTAAAGACAAAAGCCTCTATGTTGATGATTCCCCGGCGTTATCGCCCACCGAGGTGCGCACGCGCGCTCGACGAACCTCGCGCGAGGCGGGTGGCCTGAAACTTATTGTTATCGACTACCTGCAGCTGATGCGTGGTTCTTCTGATAAACAGGAAAACCGCACCAACGAAATTTCGGAAATATCGAGATCGCTAAAAGCGATCGCAAAAGAAATGAAATGCCCGGTTATTGCACTTTCGCAGCTTAACCGCAGTTTGGAGAGCCGCGAAAACAAGCGTCCGGTAATGAGCGACCTGCGCGAGTCAGGTGCTATTGAGCAAGACGCTGATGTTATTTTGTTTATCTACCGTGATGAGGTGTATCACCCCGAGTCTGAAGATAAGGGGAAGGCGGAGCTGATTGTCAGCAAGCAGCGAAACGGTCCTATCGGTGGCATTAAGCTTAAGTTTACTGGGCCGCTTACCAAGTTCGATAATTTGGCAAACGAGCGTTACGACGACTTAGAATAGATGGCAACCAAAGCAAAAAAAATCAAAACAGCCTATGTTTGTACCGACTGCGGCGCTGATCACAGCAAATGGCAAGGCCAGTGTGCGAGCTGTAACGAGTGGAACACGCTGTCGAAAATAACCGTGGGCCCCGCAGCCTCAGGTGGTGGAGCGCAAGGTTATAGCGGCACGATTTCTGAGGTGAAAAAACTCAGCGACGTTGAGGCGCAAGAAATGACTCGTATTGAGTCAGGTATTGCTGAACTCGACCGAGTACTGGGTGGTGGTTTTGTGCCTGGTTCGGTTGTCCTGTTGGGTGGTGATCCGGGCGCTGGTAAGAGTACGTTGCTATTGCAGGTGTGCACCAAACTCGCGGAGCGGGAGTCAGTGCTCTATGTTTCCGGTGAAGAAAGTTTGCAGCAACTGGCGATGCGCGCCCGCCGTTTAGGTTTGCCGCTCGATAAGTTGGATGTAGCTGCTGAAACTCGTGCAGAGTCTATCGCTCGGCTTATCTCCGAAAAGCCGCCAGCTATGCTCGTGCTCGACTCAATTCAAGTGATGCAACTCGGCTCTATCGATTCGCACCCCGGAACAGTCACCCAGGTTCGTGAGACGGCGGCCTTTTTTACCCGGCTCGCCAAACAAACTGGCACCGTGGTTGTGATGGTCGGTCACGTCACTAAAGAAGGCAGCATCGCTGGGCCTAAAGTGCTCGAGCACATGATCGACTGTTTTGTGATGTTCGACTCTGGCGGCAGTAATCGTTATCGAACGTTGCGCGGTGTAAAGAATCGCTTTGGCACCGTTAATGAGCTTGGTGTGTTTGCGATGACTGACAAAGGAATGCGCGAAGTGGCCAATCCGTCAGCGATCTTTCTGCAGCGAGCCGACAAAATGTCGCCGGGTAGTGTGGCGACCGTAACTTGGGAAGGCACGAGGCCTCTGCTGGTTGAAATTCAGGCGCTGGTCGATGAAGGACAAGGCGGTTATGCCAAACGTCTGGCTGTTGGTCTCGATCCGCAACGACTAGGTATGCACCTCGCAGTTATGCATCGACATTGCGGTATTTCGCTGTCAGATCAGGATGTGTTTGCCAACGTTGTTGGTGGTGTGCGCATTAATGAAACGGGCGCTGACCTTGCGACACTAATTGCTGTGCTTTCGAGTTTTCGGAATCGCACGATGAGCAAAGAACTGATTGTGTTTGGTGAGCTCGGTTTGACGGGTGAAATTCGTCCGGTTACAAATGGCGAGCAACGCTTGAACGAGGCGCGCAAGCACGGGTTTAAGCGAGCAATTTGCCCGGCAGGTAACGCGCCGAAAAAACCAATGCCTGGTTTGCTGGTAGAGGGAGTTAGTAGCCTTGCCGGTGTGCTTGAAGTATTTGATGAGGTTGCGAGCAGCGCAGGCTAATTGAGGCTCGACCGGACACTTGGTGCAGACTCTTTTACTGCACTGCCTTTAACTTTTTGTTGAAATAATCGAGTACGCTCGAAAAAGCGTCTTCAGTCACCTCTGCCCGCTTCGCAAAATCGAGCGTGAGGACAGAGTGCCCGGCGCCGGGCAATTCGATCAGGCGGATGCGTTCAGCGTCGTCGTTAAATGTTTGATCAAGTGCGGTGAATTTTTCTGCGGTGCAGAGTTTGTCGCCGGCAAAACGCATTGCTAGCATTGGCCCGTGCTCCGCTAGTCGCTCGCGAGCGCGGCCAATTTCCTCGCTAGACATGTGCAAGTGAGGCTGACTGTTGATGGGCAGTGACGGTTGGCTGGCTACGCCTGCTAGCACAGCTTCATCAGCCATCATAGAAATGGCAAAGTTGCCCGTCAGGCACATGCCGATCACCCCGATCGCGGTGCTGCCCTGATTGTCCAACTGGTCGCGGCTAAGGGCTAATAACCAGTCAACGATTGGGCTTGATTTGTTCTTGGCCATTAAGCGGAATTCGCGGCGCATACAAAAAACTCGCGCCAAATTCCCGAGCAGTGATATGCGCCCGAGTGGACCAAATAGATGGGGGAGTACAACTCGAAACCCATTGGCTGCGAAGCGTTTTGCCAGGTCGAGTGTTGCTGTGCCGATGCCGGGCAGTTCTTGAATAATCACGATGGTTGGGCCTTGAGTGCCCAGTTGGTAGACATCATGTTCAACGACTGTCTTACCTATGCTCGCCGCGAAGGTCGATTTTTGAAAACCCGTTAGCATCAGAAGTTGGCCCTAATTCAGATCTTGCAGAGGAAGTGATGCAACTTAGCATTGTTTTCTATCTGCGGTTTATTCAAGGTGATAGCTCCCTGACATTATTCCTTGGATCTTAACCTAGATGCCCCACGCCATAGACACACTGATTGCCACGCTTGAGAGCGCGGCCACTGCGGAGCCAGACTTTTACGGCGCTGCGTTTTCTCGCTACTTTGAGCTGTGTCCTGATTCGCGGGAACTGATGCAACATACCGACGAACTGATGCGCGGGCGCATGATGGAACAGGTGGTGAGCTTGCTGATGGACGCTGATGCGGGGTCGCTTGAGGTGTATTTCAAATTTGAGGTGGGTAATCACGAAGCCTACGGTGCGCAGCCGCATATGTATGCGCACCTGTTTCAAGCCTGCGAGGACGTAACGCGGGAATGTTGTGCCTTGCCTTGGGGGTCTGAGGAAGATGTGGCTTGGGCGAAGCAGCGACGCGTGTTGCTGGAGTTGATTGGGCGATACTCGTCAGTTGCAGATTGAGCGCCATAGCGGCGAGTTGGCTAAAACCCACCGCCCGTTTTAAATCCGCCACCGCCACGTGAACCACCACCACTGCGACCAAAGCCGCCACGCGAACCACCGCTGCGGCGCCCAAAACTACCGCCTCTGGAGCGATAACCACCGCCGCTGGGTAGGCGCCAGCCGCCGCGCTTGTTGCCGGGCCAGTGCCAGTTTGGCGCTCGCCCCCGCGAACGTTGGGTGCCGAAGCCACCCGAGCCAAAATCGGGCCAGGCGCCGACATCGCGATGACGTTGTAAGCGCTCCAGTACCCGCCAGAGTTCATTGCCGCCAACCAGTCCGCGAAGAAATTGGCCAAGTACCGCTTCAACGGCTGAGTTGTCGCTGAAGCCTGAGCGCAGATCGTCGAACCGCTTGCTCTTAAAGCGCCGACGTACCGCTTCGATTTCTTTTAGTCGCGAAATTTGGTTCGTTTGGGTGCGGCGGTTGTCGTCCAGTTCGGTTGCGAACATCTCTTCGGCTTCACGCAGTTCAAGAAGTTCGTCGACCAGTGCATCGTCGTGCCGGTCGTAGGTGCTATGTGCTCGGTGTGTGAGCGCGCCAGCGTCTTTACGTTGCAGTGCTTCGCCGAGCACTGCGAGACCTTTCTGAATATATAGGTCGTTGCCGGCACCAAAGGCTGCCCGAGATTCCGTTAGCTTGCCAAGTTCTGCCTCGGTCTGGTCTATTAGCCCGTCGATGTCGTCTTGCCGACGTTCGGCAATGGCGAGCTGTTCAATCAGACTGGGAATGCCCTGTTGGTGAGAAGCCCGAACTTCCAGCTGGCGTAGCGTTTCCAGTTCGTCTTCAGCTTCGAGTTGTCGACGCTGCGCGTGTTGACGTAAGCGGCGTGGAATTTCAAGCAGGTTGAAGTAGGTTGGTCGAGAGTGTTGGTAGTTGATGATGCCGGCCACCCAGCCGTCCAGCCATCTGGCGATCAAGCCCGAGCGGTATTCGCTCGTGCCGTGTTTGCGTGCCCACAGATAGTTAAAGAGCACGTCCTCTTCAAACGGCTTGCCCTTCTCGATACGATCGGCTTCGGCCAACTCGGTTTTCTCGGTCGCAGAGTCAGCCACCTTGGTAGCGTTTCGCACCTTGGCGAGCTGTGTTTGGTAGGCCGCGTCTTCTTCGAGATCGCGCTGCACCTTGGCCTCTCCGTTGGCCAGTCGTTGGGCGGCGTGATCGACGTCGCCGTGCACGAGTTTACGTTGGGCCTCTGAGGCCTCTAGCGCGCGGCGGGCAGTCAGCAAGTCTTCTTCAAGTTGGGCATACGCCTGGTCTCGATCGTTTATGGCTTGCTGCGCCCGGCGGTCTGCGCTATCGAGAGAGTCGAACAGTTCACCGCGTTCGAGTTCACTTAACCGCAGCTGGGCAAGCTGTCGTATTGAGTTCGTCTGCTGCTGCCGATTTCGTGCCAGCTGCTCAGCTGTTGTTTTAACCTCGCGGCCAAGCCGGTCGGATTCGTCCCGTACACCGCGCAGGGTGCGTTCAATCTGTAAGAGTGTGTCGCGTCCGCTAAGCATGGGGCTACCAGTCTGTGATTGTGTCGCCGGTAGTCGGCACTAGGTAGTCGAGTGCGAGTTTGCCGCGTTGTTTGCGGCCAATAACGTCGCCTTGAATAATACCGTCATCGCGTTTGTCTGCCTGGACCGCCTCAAAGGTTGCCAGTTCGACGCGTATGCCCCACTTTGAAACGCTACGCACTTTACCGTCTTCTTCGTTTTCTATGGGTAGACGCAAGCGGTCACCGTTTTTGTCGATGGCTTCGACAATCAAATAGTAGTTACGCGCATTGGGGTTGATCGAGGGTACGCGCCAAACGCCAGAAGACTCGTTCGGGCGGGCCAAAACACGCAGCTCGTATTCGCTTTGGAGGTTTTGCAGGATTTCTTCCAGTTCGAGTCGGTGACCGTTTGCGGTGGGATAGTCGGTTTGATCGATCGCTGATCGTGCGTCTTGTAGCAGTATTTGCGCCTGGTCGGTGGCGGTTGACGAGTCGGCAATCTGCACAATCTGACCAAAGGTGTTGTTAATGCTCTCGGGCAATGCGGACTGTTCACGCAGTTGCGGCAGCTTGACCAGAAACAGGTAGCCGGCAAGCGCTATTAGAATGATGCCCAGCAGCAACGCAACCGGTTTGCCCCACAGGTTGCGACGCACATACATACGCGCCATACGTGTGGCAAAGGTTTCAGGAGGTGGCGTGTAACTGAAGCGGTCTTCTTCGAGCGCTTGCACGCCTTGCTCGAGCACAGCATCGCTAACTTCGATGCCCTGGCCTCGATAGATATCGCGCAGCCGGTCGATCAATCGCGCGCGCCGACCTTCAGCGTTGAGCTCCCGCTCGACAACACTTTCGCTGTGGCGCAGGGTGTCCACAACGTCCATTGCCTGCATCAGTTCGTCGAGTGGCGCGCGTTCGTCGTCTGCAGTTGAGCCTGTTGCAGGTTGCGCAGTTGCAATTTCTTCTGACAACTCAGCCAACTTTACTTACCCGAGTTTTGAGCGTGGGCAGGTGGTGGCAAGCCGTTGCCAGATTTCACCAGATGCGCGAGCCGTTGTTTGCCGTCTTCAACGGCGTCGCGTATTTCGGCAGCGTTTTTGGTGGAGAGCACACGCATCTCCGCGATGATCATGGTGGAGCGTTCTTGGAAGCCCACTACCGAATCAACCAGCTTCTGCACCGACTCGGCGCGAATGGTTGGTCCGTAGCCGGCCCGAATAGCCGCTTCCTGTACTTTGCCGCCGATGTCCGCGAGATCTTCAAGGCTCTTGGAAACGCCGTCTTTCATGGCTTCCAATGCCTGGGTTGATTCGTGTAAGCCAAACAGGCCTGTGAACGATGCAGACAGTGCGGTGAGGACGGTTTCGTTGGTGCCAAAGAACGTGATTGATTGCTTGTACACACGTTCTTTCGCGGAGGTGGTCTGCATTAAACGCGCCATCACAACTTCTGAAGTGTTGTAGTTCACCGTCAGGTTATCGGATAAGTCTTTAGCGATTTGATAGCGATCTTCAGCAAACTGCAAATCCCGCAGACGCTCGTCGCGGGTTAACTCAAGCTTTGCGCGGGCAGCGAGATCCTCACCGACAAAATCGTTGACCGAGTTCATAGCGTCGCCCAGGCGAGTTTTTTCCGTTTCCCATAGGTCTTCCGCTTTGCGCATGACCTCAAGGGCGTAAATTTCTGCTTCTTTCATTGCACCGCGGAAATCCTGATACGCGTTCAGAATGGTGTGCTCGCGTTCGATCTGGTCAGCGGAGTCGCTTGCGACTTCCAGATAGGTTTGTTTGATGGTGTCAAAGCGTGAGGCGATATCGCCGCGAGTCACTTTCATCCAGACATTGCCGATGCGTTCGAAGGTATCAATTTTTCCATCTTCAACCTGCTTCACCATCGACTTGGCGTCGTCGCGAATGCTATTGAAGGATTTGGTGATGACTTCGTAGCGTTCTCCGAGATTCATCAGCGACACCTGTTCGCGCACCACCTCGTTAAATACGGAGGCTTGGGACAGGGTGCGGGCGATAGCCAATACCTTGTCTTCATCGATGTCACTAATACGCTCAAGCAGTGCAACAACAGGCGCTTCTTCCGCTTTTTCTGGCATTAGACCCAGATCGCGGAGTTGGCCGAGCGCGCGGTCGAGGTATTGAAAGGTAGATGTGCTCATGGGGCCTTCCCTTAAAAGTGATTTCAGTGTCCGAAGTGGTTGCCGCGGTAGGCCGCAGTCTTACGCCTATCTTAGCCGGAATTAGGGAGCAGGGTTGAGGGATGTTGGGATGAGATAAATCGACATGGGTGTAGGTATTTAGGATTTGGCCGCTACGAGGCTGCCGCTAGCTGGCATTTGTGCGCATCACAAGAGCCACGGATGCCCAGGTGACTAGGGTGGCGGCGAAGCTTAATGGCATGAGTCCGAGCTCGATAAAGGGGGCCACGGCGGCGGTTCCCAGTGCGGCGGTCATCAGCACATACAACAACATCAGGGCGGCGCCCCGTGCATCGTTGTCGCCAGCGGCGAGCACGGCGTTATAAAACCCCGGTGGCCCGCGCAGCCCAAGACCCAGGTTACTGATGGCGAATAGCCCCCACAGCACCTGCGGGTTGTTCGCGCCCCAAATGGAGTAGGCAAAAATGCTGCTGAAGCCGATGGCGCCCATTACTGAACCGAGCAGAATCATGGTTTGAGCGCCAAACCGCTCGACGGTCAGCCCGACAAGGTTGGCACTCGCCACGTAAAACGCGATGCCGATAACTTGCATGATGACAAAGTCACTCAGGCTGCCACCCATGCTGAGGGTGATAACCGTTGGCGCGCCAAATACGAAGATCAGCAGGCCACCCAGCGTGAATGCCTGGCTCAGGGCATAGTTCTGGAATTGCCGATTCTGCAGCAGGGTGCCGTAGCCTTGGCTCGACTGGGTTGAGCGTACGCTTGGCAGAAGGCTTGGGAAGAACAACCAGACCACCGCCAGCACGGCAGACAGTGCGCCGATAATGACAAAGGAAATTTGCCAGTCGTAATAGATCAACAACCAGGCGCCGAGTATCGGGGCCAGTGCAGGAACCATCGACTCGATGCTGCCCATTAGCCCCAGTGCTCGCATAGCGGCCGCCTCGTTGAACATTTTTCGAATCATGCCAGGCGCAAACACAGCGGCGGCTGAGCCGGCAAAACCCTGCAGCAGGCGCACGCCAACCAGCGCTAGCACTGATGTGGTCATGGTCGCTAGCAACGACAGCACGGCGAACCCGGCCAGCGACGCCATAAGTAAACGCCGTTGATCGTAGCGGGCGCCTAACTCGCCAAAGAACAACAGGCCGATACCTGAGCCTGCGGCATAGGCCGCCAGCACCAGCTGTGCCTGTTCGATCGTGCCTGCCAGTGAATTCGGTAGCGTTGGAATTGCAGGCAGTACAAGGTCTGTGCCGGCAAGCCCAAGCACCGTGCCGCACACGAGCAGTGTGAGAGTGAGCGCCCTGCTGCTGGTCAGGTCACGCGGTAGATTGTCGTTGTTCAGTTCTAGTGCTCGCTTCGCGGTTTAAGACAGAGGTTTGATGGCGCGGATCATCTCTTCGGCATAACCCGTTTTGCGATACACCGCGCGCGCACGTTTGTTGTTGCCAAACACGTGCAGCGTCATAGATGTGGCGCCTGCAGAGTTCGCGCGTGCCTCTGCGTTGAACAGCAGTTTTTTCCCAAGGCCGGCACCTCGTGCGTTCTCGTGAACGACAATAGCCTCGAGGTGTGAGCTTGGTTCGTGACTCATGGCTTCTTCGCGCAGGCGCACCATGGTGAAGCCCTCAACATGGCCGTCGGCAGATTCTGCAACATGCACCATAATGTTGGGCTCCATGCCGTCACGCCAACGGTGCAGTGTTGCCAGGTCGCCTTCCCAAAGGTCGCGGGGGTTGCGGCCTGCGATCATTTCAAAACTTGCCAAGTCTGGCAGCATCGCAGCAATTTGGTCGACGTCAGCCAGTTGGCCGGGACGGATCTCATGAGACATTTTGTATCCTCTTGGGAAAACGCTTTTCTCTTATCGGTTGATCCGTTTGTGAACCAATCGGGATGGAGCTGTGTCATCACCGAGTCGGCGCTTTCGATCAGCTTCATAGTCGCTGAAGTTGCCAGCAAACCATTCAACATGACTGTCGCCCTCGAAGGCCAACATATGCGTGGCTATGCGATCGAGAAACCAGCGATCGTGTGATATGACCAATACAGTGCCTGGGAAATTGAGAATCGCTTCTTCCAGTGCCCGCAACGTTTCTACATCAAGATCGTTGGTGGGTTCATCCAGTAACAGAACGTTAGCGCCGCGTTTTAGCAGTTTTGCGAGATGCACTCGATTACGTTCGCCACCTGACAGTGTGCCAATGTGCTTCTGCTGGTCAGAGCCTTTGAAGTTGAATCGGCTAACGTAACCCCGGCTGGCGGTTTCGTATTTACCAATCTTCATGATGTCTAAGCCATCTGAAATTTCTTCCCAAACGGTTTTCTTGGCGTCGAGCTCATCACGGCTTTGGTCAACGTAGGCGAGGTCAACGCTGTCGCCAAATTCGACATTCCCTGAGTCGGGTGTCTCTTCGCCTGTTAGCATGCGGAAAAAAGTGGACTTACCCGCGCCATTGCCGCCGATGATTCCAACAATGGCGCCCTGAGGTATTTCGCAAGACAAATCGTCGATAAGCAGTCGATCGTCAAAGCCTTTGGAGACATTGTTTAGGTGTATTACTTTTTCGCCCAAGCGCTCGCCCGGAGGAATGTACAGCTCAGTGGTTTCGGCGCGTTTTTGGTTGTCTTCGCTCATCAGTTCTTCAAAGCGAGCGAGGCGTGCTTTGCTTTTCGACTGACGACCTTTTGCGTTGCTGCGCACCCATTCCAATTCTGATTTGATGGCGCGCTGGTGGGCCTTTTCCTTGCTCGCTTCAGAGGCAAGGCGGGCGTCTTTAGTTTCGAGCCAGGCTGAGTAATTGCCCTCGTACGGTATGCCGCGGCCACGATCGAGTTCGAGAATCCAGCCGGCCACGTTGTCGAGAAAATAGCGATCGTGTGTAACGGCCACGACGGTGCCTGAGAACGTGTCGAGGAAGCGTTCGAGCCAGGCCACACTCTCTGCGTCGAGGTGGTTGGTTGGTTCGTCAAGTAACAGCATGTCGGGTTTGGACAGCAGCAGAGCGCAGAGCGCGACGCGTCGGGCTTCACCACCAGATAGCTTGTCGATCGACTGATCCCAGGCCGGCAGGCGTAGCGCGTCAGCCGCTATTTCCAGAGTGCGATCGATGTCCCAGCCGTCAGCCGAGTCGATGGCGCCCTGCAGTTCACCTTGGCGTTCGAGCAGCGTGTTCATCTCGTCATCTGACATGGGCTCGGCAAACTTTTCGCTGATGGCATTGAACTCATTCAGCAGCGTCATAACCTCGCCCAGACCCTTCTCTACGTTGCCGCGAACATCCAATTCCGGATCGAGCTGTGGTTCCTGAGGCAGGTAGCCCACTCGAATCTCTTTCTGGGGCCGCGCTTCGCCATCAAACTCGGTGTCTTCGCCCGCCATGATGCGCAGCAGGCTCGACTTACCGGAGCCGTTCAAACCCAGTACGCCAATTTTGGCGCCGGGGAAGAAGCTGAGATGAATGTTCTCAAGGATCACGCGCTTGGGCGGAACGATCTTTGAGACGCCCTGCATGGTGTAGACGTATTGAGCCATGGGGTTTGGTGCCGACCTGTTGTTTCAGGGCAGCGATTATTGGGCCTTTGAAGGCGCGTGCCAACCCGCCTGATGGTTAAGGTTCGTTATAGGGCTCTATTTACGCCTTGCATGCTGGTCATGAGGCACTCTCGTGCCCGCGGGTTCTCGTCGCAGAGGCCACTGGGATACAATAGGGCATCCCAATTATTCCTTGAGGACGCCACGCATGGCTGAATCCGCCGTATCCCCAATTTCTCGCGCAGCGACAGGCAGCATTGCCGAATTTGATGCCGATCTGTGGGCTGCTATCGAAAACGAAAACCGCCGGCAGGAAGAGCATGTTGAGCTTATTGCCTCCGAAAACTACACCAGCGCGCTGGTAATGGAAGCTCAGGGCAGCCAGCTCACCAACAAATACGCCGAGGGCTACCCCGGCAAGCGTTACTACGGCGGTTGTGAGTACGTTGACCAGGTGGAAGTGCTGGCCATTGAGCGTGTGAAGGCGCTGTTTGGTGCCGACTATGCAAATGTTCAGCCGCACTCTGGCTCCCAGGCTAACGCAGCCGTGTTTTTGGCGCTGTTGCAGGGTGGCGATACGATTTTGGGCATGAGCCTCGACGCGGGTGGCCATCTGACCCATGGTGCTGCGCCCAACTTTTCCGGCAAGCTCTATAACGCGGTGCAGTACGGATTGAACCCTGAGACGGGCGAAGTGGATTACGACGAGGTGCAGCGACTGGCAACCGAACATCAGCCGAAGATGGTCATTGCTGGTTTCTCGGCCTACTCGCGCAAGCTCGACTGGGCACGGTTCCGCGAGATTGCTGATTCGGTTGGCGCCTACTTCATGGTTGATATGGCCCACGTTGCGGGTTTAGTTGCAGCCGGCGAATACCCCAGCCCTATTCCACACGCTCATGTCGTGACCTCAACCACGCACAAAACACTGGCTGGACCACGCGGCGGCATTATTCTGGCCAAGCGGGGCGCTGATGGTGATGCGGCCATCGAGAAGAAACTGAATTCAGCGCTGTTTCCTGGTTCTCAGGGCGGCCCGCTGATGCACGTTATTGCGGGTAAGGCGGTGTGTTTTAAGGAAGCGATGTCTGCTGAGTTCCGTGCCTATCAGAAGCGTGTTGTACTCAATGCCCAAGCCATGGCTCGGGTGTTTCAGGAGCGCGGCTACGACATCGTTTCTGGCGGTACCGACAATCATCTGTTTTTGCTTGATTTGATCAGTAAAGACATCACGGGCAAGGCGGCTGATGCCGCGCTTGGCGCGGCAAACATCACCGTCAATAAAAACGCAGTGCCTAACGATCCGCGCTCACCCTTTGTCACCTCGGGTTTGCGCATCGGCAGCCCAGCCGTCACGCGACGTGGTTTCAGCGAAAGCGAATGTGCCCAGCTTACGGGTTGGATGTGCGACGTGCTGGATGAGATCGACAACGAGGCCGTCATTGCTTCTGTGCGTGACAAAGTGTTGGCTCTGTGTGCCGCGCATCCGGTCTACGGCAAGTAAATGCACTGCCCGTTCTGTGGTGCCGATGACACCAAGGTAATCGATTCCCGGCTGGTGGCTGAGGGCGATCAGGTGCGTCGGCGGCGTTCGTGCCAAACCTGTGAAGAACGGTTCACTACTTTCGAAACCGCAGAGCTGGTTATGCCGCGCGTTGTTAAAAGCGATGGCGGTCGCGAGCCTTTCAACGAAGACAAGCTGCGTGCCGGTCTGCAGCGCTCACTGGAAAAGCGTCCAGTTAGCACCGAGGCGGTAGAGAGTGCGTTGCTGCGGATCATGCACAGGCTGCGCAGTACGGGTGAACGGGAGTTACCGTCGCGAGCGGTTGGCGAGCTTGTGATGGAAGAATTGAAAGATCTCGACGTGGTGGCTTACGTGCGCTTTGCATCCGTGTATCGCGATTTTCAAGACATTGCAGAGTTTCAGGCAGAGATTACGCGGTTGACCGGCGTGCCAGCCGATATTGCCAGTAGCGCCCCGAGCCCTGGCGCTCCTGCGCGCCGCAAACGTTAGTCGGGTTGTGCTAGACGCCGCTGACAGATTGTTTTTACGGCGAGCGGTGCAGCTGGCGGAGCTTGGCGTGTTTTCCGTCACTGCAAATCCTAGGGTGGGTTGCGTGCTGGTGAACAAGGGCGCACTGCTTGGCTCGGGCGCGCATTTGCGCAGTGGTACGGCTCACGCCGAAGTGAACGCGCTTGCGGATGCTCGGTTGCGTCACACGGCGGCAGAGATCGTGGGTGCCACAGCCTATGTTTCGCTTGAGCCTTGCTGTCATGTCGGGCGGACACCAGCCTGTACCACCGGATTGCTAGATGCTGGCATCGCTCGCGTGGTTGTCGCCAAGTTAGATCCGCACCCCAAGGTGGCGGGTGAGGGTGTGGCGATTTTGCGCAAAGCGGGTGTTCAGGTTGACGTTGAAGAACTGCCTGAAGCTGAGCGGCTGGTCTATGGACACGCGACCAACATGCTGCTGGGGCGACCCTATATTCGCATCAAAATTGCTCAATCCCTCGATGGTGCCACCGCTATGGCGTCCGGTGAAAGCAAATGGATCACCGGCAAACTGGCGCGCCGCGACGTGCAGTACTGGCGGGCGCGCAGTTGCGCGATTATTACCGGTGCGGGAACCGTGGTGGCGGACGATCCGGCCCTGACAGTAAGAGACGCGCGATTTGCTGGTCGTTCGCATGGGCATTCTGCTGCAGCAGGGAGCGAAGAGGGCATTCGCCAGCCGTTGCGAGTGGTTCTGGATTC
>JALZVT010000009.1 GCA_023300545.1 Pseudomonadales bacterium | reverse complement strand
CCGTTTGAATTTGTGAACGAAATGCGTTTTCGGTTGGTCATGATTCGCGCTCTTGTCTGAGTGTTTGGGGTTAGGTTACGGCAAATTAGCGAGTCGCCTCACTAAATTTAGGATTCGATGAATCACCGCGCCTAACGCAACCGCTCCATTGGGCTACCCACATCAACAACACCAACACCACCCAGCGACTTATAACCAAGCAATTCCTGTACTCGGGTCGGCATGCCGCGTACTTTTTCGATGGGCACCGTTAAGAACATATTTTCACCCGTGCGCAGCCAACCCAGAACGTAGCCGTAGAACAGGCCGCGCCGAGACTCCTGCGCACTAACGTTGGCACCCCCGCCGTGAAGAGTTTTGCCGAGGTAATAGATGGCCGAACCCGCCGGCATCGTGGCTTGCACTATTTCGCGGGCTTGCGGCTTACGCCCAGGCTCCCATCGATGTGAGCCGGGAACGACTTGGGTTGCACCGTTTTCAGCCGTGAATGGCGTCAGCGCAATCATCGCCTGCACGCTGAGGTCGGGACTTCCCTCGGGCATGTTCGACCAAGCGTCCTCATCACGATGCAGTCTCTGGGCAGTCTCGCCTGGGCCAATCTGAATCAGTTGAGCGACGTTCAACAGGTAATCAGGACAGTTTGGCAGAAGTGTCTGCCTGCAAACTTTGTGCATCAATGGATCAAGCATAAAATCGACAAAGGTTGCCGACTTACCTGGAATACCATCAAGACGAATGGTTTTAGCGCCATAAAAACGAGCCATCTCCGCGTGGGTTGGCGTGCGCTTCTCTGGGGTTGAGGCCGCAACCAACGCCTCGAGATCCTGATTCAGACTGGCGAGTTGTTCGGCGCAAACAGCCGCCTCGACAATACACGCGCCATCACGGTCGAGTGCGTCGCAAACTGCCTCTGAACCGGCACTGACAGGTATACGTTGGAGTTCAGGCATGCCCCCATGGTAACCGAAGACGGTCTAACTCCCTCTACCGAACCCTCCTGAGAACGGGTTTTCTGTAGCTACGAGCCCAAATAGTTAGACAAAAGTTCTCACAGCTCGTCAATATTCGAATTTATCGCCTATATGTCGAATTTATGTCTATTTATATTTGACATTAACTAGACATTACTGGATATTGGCGGCTCGAAACCACTTAACAATAAACAGAGTCAACAATATGTCTAACATTCAGAAGCAAGTGTCCGCCAAAACCATCGCCATCACACGGGTCGCCCTATTACCGACCATCACGGCTTTTTGGCTCGCTAGCGCTCTCGCCGTAGCGATCAACGCCTAATGCATAAACACCAACAAATTAATTAAGCAGAAGCAGGAATAACCATGTCAGATAGCAAAAATAGACCTAACAGCGATCAACGGTTTGAGAGCACACGACGCCAGTTCATTCGAACGACTGCTCTGATTGCCAGCAGCGCGGCACTGGTGCCGCTTGCGGCAAACGCACAAGACAATCCGGCCATGTTGTCGGAAGACGATCCAACCGCTATAGCACTGGGCTATCGAGCCGACGCCACCACCGTCGACCTGAACAAATACCCGTCCAAGGCAAGCGACCAACTCTGCTCCAACTGCTCTCTATATGCCTCGAGCGGCGACGGGGTTGGCAAATGCGCAGCGGTACCGAGCCGGTTAGTTGCGGGCGCTGGCTGGTGTGGTGCGTGGAATCTGGCGCGTTAATGTCTCAGGTTTCAACCAGCAGGCCGAATCATTGACAAAAGTGAGACAACACAGACACCATGTCGACCTATCCCAGAGAGATTTCCAGAGCCATGACCACCAATCAGGACGCTGCAGCAACGCCCGACCGACCGCTATCAATCGCCGCTGCCGCTAACCTGATTGGTGTGAGCACCCACACGCTCAGAAAGTGGGAAAGCCGACATGGCATTGTAATCCCCCAGCGGACAGACACTGGCCGACGGTTTTATGACGCCGAGCAGGTGAGATCCCTGCAGCTGGTTAAGCAACTGCTCGATCAAGGCCACGCACTCTCCCACCTAGCAGACTTGTCTGGTGAAGAGCTTGGCCTCTTACTTGCCAAACACGATATACCCACGCCAGAGAGATCGCTGGGTTCAGTTGATCTGATCGGCCCCAACATTGCGCGGCAACTACAAGGCTGGGGCTCGGTAAAAGCCCTAACCAGAAATGTAGATGAACAGCACTGGTTAAGCTCGCAACCGCAGCCAGCTCTAGGCGATGCGCTAATCTTCGAAACCAACACACTTCCTGAGCCCACCATCGAGGCCCTGGTTACGCTGCGTCAAAAACACTATGAACGCGTGATCGTCATTGCCCGAATGACGTCGCGCCGAACGCGCCGGCATCTTCGCCAACAAGGCATTACCGCCATCGACACCCTTGTTCCGGTTTCAACACTACTCGCCTTGCTTGAGCACCCCCCGGAAATTGCACCGGTCGCTAAGCCCTCTCCAGAGAGATTCACTGTTCAACAGCTCGCGGCCGTTGCCGCGATGACACCAACACTCGACTGCGAATGTCCGAATCACATCGCACAATTACTTATCGACATATCGGCGTTCGAACAGTACAGCAGAGAGTGTAAAGACACTGACCCCGCCGAGGCGAAACTACACGCTTTCTTAGGCGACATTGCGGGGCAGGCACGCGGTCTGCTTGAAACAGCGCTTATTGCCGTCGCCGAGGCCGATAATTTAGATCTAAAAAATATTGCGAACGACTAAGCTGTCGCCACCACCACCCGGGAGACGAGCAGCTCCGTTCAAGGCAGGCCATGGAAACCAACGTCACCTCAGAGCTGCTGTTACGCGTCTATCAACGCGCAATCAATCATGGCGAGCGTTTGCCGGAGAATGGTTATCGTTTTTATGACCTTACCGTCACGGTAGAACCAGACGGCTACAGCATTGGCGTCTCGGACGGCGTCGTCACCGCCCGAGTACTGTTTCACAACAAAGTGGCCATTACTGGCGGAACCAGTCGATCACTCGCAGTCTTCAGGAAAAAGCTTGAAGCCGCCACCAATCAAGACCGCACGACATCAAACTCGGCAAGCTCTACATCCACGAGCAACGCCCGATAGTCGTCACTGGAACCCGGCCAAATGCTATGGTTAAAGCCCGTTTGATCTGTCCACCACGACGTACACCCCTTATTGTGAGTTGTACCTTCAAAACGCTTTTCGACATTCGCCGTGAACGCATCAACAAATTCTTGCTTGGGATTTAATGACTCGATGCCTTCACGCTGCATGCGCTGCACCATATGCACCACATAGTCAGCCTGGGCTTCGATGGTTTGCAGCGCTGAGTGAAGACCGGTGCCATTCGGCCCCATCATCAAGAACAAGTTCGGGAAGTCGTGAACCATAACGGTCTTATAAGACGTCACTCGACTCTGCCAGGCATCCGTCAATGGCAAGCCATCAACGCCGGTTAGATCAATCTCGTTGGCAATATTGAACGCCTTAAACCCAGTCGCAAACACAATCACGTCCACATCATAGCTTTGACCCGCTGCCATAAGCCCTGTTCGCGTAAGAGAATCAACCGCCCCAGAGACCAGCGTAACGTTGTCTTTTTCGTAGGTCGCGTGGTATCTGTTCGATATGGTCGCGCGCTTACAGGTGAAGTTATGGTTCGGTGTTAACGCCTCGGCCACGGCGGCGTCTGACACGCTGCGCTGAATGTGTGCACGCGCCTGCACCTCAGCGTTGGTGTTAACGGCTGTGCCTGCGGTGTGAAGATCAATACTGCTGGATTCCCAAGACTGATAAAGCTTGTCTCGGAGCTGCTTCATTGCCGCCGGATTGCCTCGAAGTGCCGCCCGCTCTTCCTCTGAATATTCCGGGTCTTTCTTTGGACCGACCCAAACAGGGCTGCGCTGGAAGACGATCAACTCGCCTACCTGATCCGCGATCTCAGGAACAATCTGCACCGCGGTTGCACCCGTGCCCACCACGGCAACTCGCTTACCCGTCAAGTCGAGATCATCAGGCCATTCGGTGGTATGAAACTGCTCGCCTTCAAAAACGTCCTGACCAGGGATGGTTGGTAAATTGGGCGTATGCAACCCACCCAGTGCAGAGACAATAGATTTAGCAGAGAGCGTTGTGCCGTTCGAATCTTGTAGCACCCAACGATCTGTTTTCCAATCGGCCGATTCAACGGTAGTGTCAAAACTGATCTGCTCGTACACACCGAAGTCAGTCGCGCATTTTTTGACGTAATCCCAAATTTCCGGGCCCGGCGCATACCATCTTGACCACTCAGGGTTAGGCGCGAACGAGTAAGAATAAAGATGTGATGGCACATCGCAGGCAACACCAGGGTAGCGATTATCCCGCCACGTACCGCCAACGTCTGCCGCTTTTTCTACAACGTGAAAGTTGGCAACACCGGCTTCTTTCAGCTTTATCGCAGCACACACGCCTGACAAGCCAGCACCAACTACAACAACTTCATAATGCTTCATATTCTATTTTCTTTGGTTTACAAAAAATTAAGTCGGTGCCGCTATTCCAGCGACTGCCCGCCATCCACCGGCATTCGAACACCGGTCACAAAACCAGCATCGTCACTTAACAAAAAGGCCGCAACAGCCCCTATCTCTTCGGGCTTTCCGTAGCGCCCGAGCGGAATCGTTTCATTGATCTTGGCGCGTGATACATCAGAGTGACGCCCGTCGATAAACTCTTCAACCGTACCCAGCATGTCGGTGTCTATGGGGCCTGGACAAATCGCATTTACGCGAATGTTGTATTTTGCAAACTCTGTGGCCGCATTGAATGTCAGATTGGCCACCGCACCTTTGGTCATGCCGTAAAGCGACAGGCCGCGATTAGCGCGCATGGCGGCCATAGACGCGACATTGACTATCGACCCACCGCCCTCACTCGCTAGCATGGCGGGCTTTGCGTATTTCATGGCCATCCACGCGGGGCGCAGATTGACCGAAATCATTTGATCAAAGGTTTCGGTGCTGTTGTTTTCAAATCGATTGTAGGCACCAAATATTCCAGCGTTATTCACCAAACCATCTAGCCGACCATGACGCTCTAATGCCGCATCGATCATCGCCTTGATGGTGCTTTCGTCTGAAATATCTCCGGAAACGGAAGAATAGCCAGTGTTTTCGCCCCCGCGCGCCTTCAACTCCTCAACGGTGTCGTTGAGTGTTTTAGCGTCTCTATCCACTAAAACAACAGCCGCTCCTTCATCCGCACAACGCACAGCAACGGCTCGACCAATGCCTTTTGCGGCACCTGTTACCACCACCACCTTCTGCGCCAAACGAAAATGACGGGAGCCTTTTTGCGGTTCCTTTATGTTACTCACAGTGTCGCTCACGCTTGGCCCTCGGACTTATCTGCCTTTGGTTCTAAAAACCGAATCTCATTACCCTGACCGGTCGTACCGTGATTCATGCCGGTGTAATTAGGGCGCTTGGCAACACCCGGTAACGGATTAACACCTAGCAATCCATTAGCCAGATAACCGCCATCAACAAGCTGGGTGGTTCCTGTAACAAAGGCGCTGTCGTCGCTGGCAAGAAAGCGAACCATAGAGGCGATGTGCTCGGGCTCGCCGCGCAGTGTCGAGGGTTGAATCTTGTCTATGACTTGCTCGGCTTCTGCAGCTCGGCCTCGATGCATTAACTCAGTGAAGATAATACCCGGGCAAACCGCGTTCACCCGTATATTCGACTCAGCTAATTCAACGGCTGCATTCATGGTGATGTTCACCACCGCAGCCTTCGTTGCCGAATAGGCTAAGGGCCCACCCTTGCCACTAAGCGCAGCGATTGAGGCTGTGTTAATTATCGAACCCCCACGACCCGCTTTTTGCATCGCTCTAGCACCGTGCTTAATGCCGAGGAATACGCCCCGGGTCATCACCGCAAATGTCTGATCCCAGTGTTCAACCTCAAGCTCTGTAATTGGACCAATCGCACCACCGATACCGGCATTGTTGAAGACAACATCCAAACCACCAAATTCTGCCACCGCAATATCCATCAGTTCGACAACCTGTTCTTCCTGGGACACGTCGACGGTTTGAAACCGCGCCTTACCTTGGTGACCACGTTCAGAAAGCTCCGCCACAAAGCGCTCGCCTGCCTCAGCATTCATATCGCCAATAACTACGCGGGCGCCCGCTGCTAGAAATTGCTCAACCGTCGCCGCGCCAATACCACTCGCACCACCGGTCACCACCGCCGTTCGATCTTGCAAACTACCAAAATCTCTAGACATCGATTCTTTCCTCACTTGAATTCATTGTTTACTCCGGAACTAAAACAACTCGACCGACAATCGATCGGTCTCGCAACTGGTTAAGTGACTGCACGCCGTCGGAAAGAGATCGCGTCTCTACCTCAGATTGAATTCGGCCGGCGGCAGCCAGGTCAAGAACGTCAACCAGGTCTTGGCGCGTTGCGACCGCCTGAGATAACAGTTTCAAACCCTTAAAGCCGCAGGCTGTCATCGAGATCGGCGTCTCACCACCAGGCACGGCACACAGCGAAACGGTGCCACCGTTTGCCGTCACCATCAGGGCAAGCCGATGAGCATCGTGTGAAGGCGCAGTCACCACCACCACGTCACAGTTTTGCGCGACCACATCAGGAATTACTGATTCATCGCTAACATCAAAACCGCAATCGGCGCCAAGTCGCTTAGCAAGCTCAAGCTTAGCGTTATCTATTTCCATGGCCACCACTTTTGCGCCCATGACTTTGCCGAGTTGTATCGCATAGTGGCCTTGCCCACCAACCCCAATAACCCCAAGGGTTGTACCTAAGCCAACACCTGCATTACGCAAAGCGCCCAACACCGACATGCCCGCGCACGCTAGCGGCGCCGCTTGGCTTGGCGACAGCCCTTCAGGTACGGGCACAACAAACTCCGCCACCGCCACCACATAGTCTGCGTGTGAACCGTCGTGTGACATTCCAAGCGTGGTCGCCTGTGGGCAGTGATTTTCTTCCCCTCGGCGGCATTGCGCGCAGGCGCCACAAGCCCAGCGTAAGAACGGCGCCGCAACCCGCAACCCGGGCTCAATGCCAGTGACACCCGGCCCGACCGACTCAACAATGCCGATGGCCTCATGCCCTAAGGTCAGATCACGCTTAATGACAGCGTCAACAAGCTCCCAATCGCCATCGCAAATATGAACGTCGGTATAACAAAGACCAGAGGCTTCAACCTTGATTAAGATCTCGCCTTCTTGCGGCACTGGCTTGTCGACCTCTTCAATGCTGACCTCACCACCGGGTGCTGTGAGTTTTAGTGCTTTCATGGCGCTGTCTCCGTACTACTGATGAATGTGATTAGTAGAATTTTTGCACCTCTTTTTTGCACCTCTTTAAAGAGCCACACCAGGTACCCGAGACGTAATCTTCTCAATGCCATCCATCCGGCCACTGAAATCCCAGCTTGTCAGCCAGGTCAGCTCGATCTCGATAATCGCCTCCGCTTTCGAGCGACTCAGCAAAGTCTCGGCCAACGCGTTGTTTTTGCTAGCCACGTAGTGCTCTAACAAGTTTTCTAGCGCCACCTTGTCGGTTGCGATCGCGCAGCGGGCAATACCTCGCCCTCGAACACCGCGATAGGGCAGATCGTTAGTTGAAAGATCGAAGGCCACATCTGGGTTGTCACGCAGCGAAGTAACCAGCAGAGAGCCGTTCGGGCTACAAGATAAGAAACGCCCGGCGCGATACTCAAACCAGAGCGGCACAATAAGCATTCCGCTTTTGGTCATTAGTGACACGCGCAACGGCAGGTATGATTTGGCAAAAAAGGCTTCTATCGCGGCACCCGTCCAGCTGCCGTAATTCTCAGAGGGTTCAATATTCAAGTAGTCGACTCGTGTCTTAGTATATGGAGCTAGCATACTGTGCTTAAGAGCGAATTGTTCCAACAAACGCAGACGGGGTCACCCCAAACCAGCGTTTAAATGTACGCCGAAAGCTCGACGTATCAGCAAAGCCCAGAGAGATCGCCGCAGTCTCTACGCTCATCGAACTCAGATAGATTGCCGCTTGGCGCTTCAAGACGTCATCGCGAAGCTGCTGATAGGTTGTATCCCCATCCTTCAGCCTTCGAATCAACGTTCGACGACTCATTGCAAACAGCGGCGACACTTCGTCAAGCGTCCACAGCTTGCCGGGGTTATCTAGCAAAAAGCTCTCAACACTCCGAGCAATATCATCGTCCACTCTGTGCTGATCCAGCTTTTGATTGCATCGCCTGATGCTTTCTGCAAACGATATCGAATCAGCCTCTGGCGAAGGCTCAGACAACAGCCCCGTGTTAAACACAAACTCCGTCTTAGCACAGCCAAACTCAACAGGCGCACCAAACACCACGCCATAGTTAATGCCATAGGTGGGCGCCGGGTAGGCTAGACGAATCGTGTTTAGGTTGTCTCTGTGACCGGTGTAAAAGGCGAGACAATGGGTCAACGTGAAGAGTATTGATTCGCTAAAAAACGCAATCAGGCCTTTAGGTAAATCACTGACCTCAATCGTTATCGTCGTCATCTCGCCAGAGTCAGACCCAAATTCAGACCCAAGTTCAGACAGAGTGAGCGAGAAGAAACTGGCTCGCACGGCAATGAGCTGGCCAAAGGCAGTTAGCGCCGCCCGCAAATCGGCCGCACTCTGCATCGCGGTACCCAATGCACCATGGGCCGCGAGTTGCAGTTGATTGCCTACCCGCAGCCCCAAACCCGGCGTTGAGTGAGCCAACGCATTTTGACAAAAGCGCATTTGCGCCAAAAACGGCACCTCAATATCGGCCCGCATGATGTCCGCTTCACACAGTGATGTGTCAGCAAACAGCGCTGCCGCAGACACGCCCTCCGCCCGCACCAAGCGGTACAGCAGTCGCACATAGCCCGTCGCGAAATAAGGGTCTGACATACACCGAGTCTAGGCGGCGGACACCTATCTGTCACTATATGTCCCCCACTAGGCGCCATATGTCCTTCTGCCCGACGCGCTGCTGACGCAAAATATCCTCACGACAAAAAAGCCTGCTGGTGCTAAACGGCATCGGACTCCTGAGCAGCCGCCAGTTCAAATGGCTGTTCTCTTCATCGGTATAAGCAATGACCCACAACATAGAAGCACGCAGAATCCCGTTCGAATTTACCGATGCCATTGCACCGGTTTGGAACCCCACGCAGCACGAATGGAGCCACATGCTCAACGGCGCCTCTTTGACCATGCCGTACCTCGAGCCGTTTCTAAATCGAACGATGCGCGCGGCCCTACCACTCATCGACGACGCCCACCTGCGCGAAGACATCGACGGGTTTGTGCGCCAGGAAGCCCAGCATTTCAGCAACCATCGCCGCTACAACGAGATGCTGAAAGCCAACGGCTACCCCGAACTGGCTGACACAGAACGTACTTTTGAAGAAGACTACGAGGCGCTCGAAAAGCGTTCTCTGGAATGGCGTCTGGCCTACTCAGCGGGCTTTGAAACCATGACCATCGGTGTTACCGACTGGCTGGTGAATGATCGCGAAGCGCTCTTCCAAAACGCCGACCCAACGGTTACGTCATTGGTGCTGTGGCACATGGTTGAAGAAGCGGAACACAAGTCGGTGGCCTACGATGTATTTCAGGCGGTCTCAGGCAACTATTGGTTACGCGTGGGTGGCCTGCTGTGGGGTTCGCTGCACGTTGGCCTGATGTCGCGTCGCGCCTACATCGCCATGCTGAAGAAAGACGGGCTGTGGAAAGATTGGCGAACGCGGCTGCGGTTGTGGAAGATGGTCGGACGCTTCTTCCTCAAGGCCGGCGGGGCTATGGTGCAAGGGCTAAAGCCCGACTACCACCCCGACAACGTTGCAGACCCTGTTTGGGTTGATCAATGGCGTCACGCCTACGCGGGCCATGACGAACAGTTTGTGCCGTTGCTCGACACCAAGGGCAAAGGCATTGCACCGAGTTTCGCTTAGTTTCTTCGACTTAATAGGCAGAGGTTACCAATGATATCTAACAGATCATCGTCACAGTTGATGCGCGCCTATCTCGAAGATGTCGCAGACGCTGGCAACCTGCAACTGCTTGAAGAGCTGGCACACCCCGACATGGTCGACGAGGCAAATCTCGCTTTTGGCGGCCCACCGGGGCGAGATGGCCTGATCGCGCACATCAAAGGCTTTCGGAAGAACATCGACCAGGCAAAACTCCACGTTCACAAAATTATTGGTGACGACAACGAGGTCATGGCCTGGTGGTCATTTACCGGCGTGCATGTTGGCCCATGGCTCGGCATCACGCCCACCAACAAGCCATTCCAGGCTAGTGTGTTTAGCTTCTTTTCGTTACGAGATGGTCGTATCGAACGCTACCGTCTGTGGTTGCACGCAGAGCTAGAGCCACCGGTCACCTTCGATTCCAGCGTCGCACTCGCCCAACTAGATCAGCCAGCGACCTAAAACCAAACAGTCACAGCTGCTGCAAAGCTCGATCTCTAGCACTACAGTAGCTCTACAGGTTTGAGAAGGCATAGCTGTATGAGCAAAACAGTCATTCGCGGCGGGTCACTGTTTGATCCCAGTACCATGAAGATTCGACCCAACGATGCACTGGTCATTGACGATGGCCGCATTGTCGACTCTGGCGACCCGGCAGGCGCCAACGTTGAAATTGACGCCAGCGGCCAATATCTGTTGCCCGGTTTCATCGATGCCCATGTGCACTTTCGCTTGGCAACCTTGAACTTCCCCCGCCTGTCTCAGTGGACCGAAGTAGAGTTTGGCATTGCCATGGCCAAACTCAGCGAACAAACCCTCGCGCGCGGGTTCACTACCGTGCGCGATCTCGGCGGTGACATTACCGGCCTGCGAGGCGCAATAAAATCTGGTGCGATCAACGGCCCCGATACCGTACAGGCCCACCTGATGATCTCCCAAACGGGTGGCCACGGCGACGTCGCCAGTGGCGTGCTGCCCGTGCCTGACTGCGCGTGCCAAATGCGCCATAGCGCCTTTGGGGTTGTGGCCGATGGCGCCGACGCGGTGCGCAAAGCCGCACGGCACAACCTGCGTGCCGGTGCGGATTTTCTAAAAATCCACGTCTCCGGCGGCGTGGCGACACCAATGGATCCGCTGGAGTGTACCCAATACACCACGGCAGAAATTCAGGCCGCTGTACAAGAAGCGACCAACCGAAAAACCTATGTCAGCGCACACGCCTACACACCCGAAGCCATTCAGCTCGCGGTGACAAACGGCGTGAAGTGCATCGAGCACGGCAATCTGCTCGACGAGACAACCGCGCAGATAATGGTCGAACATGACGCCTACCTCGTGCCCACCCTCACCACCTACAAGGCAATGGCCAAGGAAGGTCGACGGCTCGGCTTTCCAGAACGCAATCTGCTGAAAAACGATGCTGTGTTGGCTGCGGGTGTCACCTCTTTAAAAATCGCTGACAAAGCCGGAGTGAAAATGGGTTGGGGCACTGACCTGATTGGCGAAACCCAGGCAATGCAGCGGCAGGAGTTTGCCATCCGCGCTGAAGTGCTAACCGCTGAAGCCATTTTGCATTCTATGTACGTGATGAACCCGATCATTCTGAACAAGGTTGATCAGATTGGTCGCCTCGATCCGGGGCTGCAGGGTGACGTTGTGATCACGCCTGTAAATCCGCTTGAAGACATCGCCGCGCTCGCCAACGACAACGCGGTGACACAGGTGCTGCAACGAGGCCAACCGGTCAACGCACCATAACCGCATCAGCCAGCGTCTCGGTAGGCTCTATCTTTTCCAGATTCGGCAGCCTGACCGGGCTTACGTCATAGGGGCCGCATAGCTTTAGCAAGCCAGTTCTGTAACATGCACTGGTCTTTTACCCGCTGATCCAGGAAACATCTGTGCTAAGAATAATTCTGCAAATAATAGGCGTTCTGGCGCTGTTGCTGGGGCTAACGCTGCTCACCCTGCGTCTTGTTTATAAAGACGCTGACGGTCCATCGCGTCTCTTTCCTGGCGGCGCACTGGTGTCCGGTGAAATGCACAGTGGTCCAGAGCCTGACTGGTCGTTTACCGACGATGTGTTCAGCGTTGAGCTGCAGCTGCTAGATCCGCTGGGCTCACGAAAGATTTTTGTGATGGAATCGGGCAACAAGGTGTATGTGCCTTCCGGCTACATGCGCTCAACGCTCGGCAGACTGTGGAAAGACTGGGCCTTCAAGGCAGACGAAGGCGATGGCCTTGCCGTTGCCCGCATCAATGGCGTTCGCTACGAACGGCAGCTCATTAGAATCATGGACCCCACCGTCATAGCGGGCGTTGCCAGCAAACTCGCACAAAAATATGGTGGCGGAGCTACACCAGAGGCTATCACTGGTGTCGAAAAATCGGTTGCCGACGGCGACACCTGGATATTCGAGATGGCACCCCGCGGCGCCTCACAATAAATCGCACAACAACCAGGCTCGCTTGCCCCAATAGGATCACACGATGAAAACCAAAAATTACCTGATGCTGTGCGCAGCACTCTCTGTCGTTTGGGTGGCTGGCCTGCTGCTGGTGCCGCCGTTCTCAAACGGCGTTGAAGCACTCATACACATGTTTCTGGCCGCGAACGCGAGCTAACACAGCCGCTACAAAGGAATCACCAAAATGTCCCAGCCCATATTGTATGGCGCACCCCTGTCTCTATATACCGGCAGAGCGCGCAGCTACCTGATTAAAGCTGGCATCAGCTACCGGGAAACCATCCCGTCCTCAGACTATTTTCGCGACAACATCGTTCCAAAAGCCGGTGGCCGGGCAGGCATGCCCACACTAGAGCTTGAAGACGGTAGCGTGATACGCGATGGCGTGGCTATTGTTGATCATTTCGAAGCACTCACGGCAAATCGATTCTCTCCGCCAACCCCCAAGCAAAACATCATTAGTCTGCTATTTGATGTGATTGGCGCTGAAGGTTTGCTGCGCCCGGCCATGCACTATCGCTGGAACTTTTCGGAACAGAATCAGGAATTTATAAAGTTTCACTTTGAACAAGGCACTCCCCGCGGCCCCAACCGGGCCGAACAAGCCGAACAGCGCGCTAATCAAATGCGCACCGCTTGCATGGCATTTGGCGCAGTGCCAGATACCTTTGCACTCACAGAGGCGCTGTATCACGAGCTACTGGAAAAACTGAACCTGCACTTTTCAGAGCACCCTTACCTGCTGGGCAATACACCCAGCATCGGCGACTTTGGCCTAATAGCCCCGTGCTACGGACATTTAGGGCGCGACCCAGCCCCCTTGGCCATCATGCAAACCACGGCCGTCCGAGTATTTCGTTGGGTTGAACGAATGAATCGACCAGAACCTGATATTGGTGAATTTGAAAACCAGACCGATGGCTATCTGGCAGACGACAACGTTCCACAAACACTGATCGACGTTTTGCGTCAGCTGGCGATCGATTTTATTCCGGAAACTCAGACTGCTGCCCAGTGCATCAACCAGTGG
>JALZVT010000008.1 GCA_023300545.1 Pseudomonadales bacterium | reverse complement strand
CGTTTGCATCAGTTGGAAATGCTCAATGACAGCCACGCCCCCGATGTTGTGGCGATTCAGGAATGCAAAGTCGTCGACGAAGAGTTTCCCCACGATGCGGTGAAAGCGGCGGGCTACCCCTACATTCAAACCTTTGGCCAAAAGGGTCACTACGGGGTCACACTGCTCTCAAAAACCGAACCTGAAAACGTCGTGTTTGGTGTGCCCTGGCGTGCCGACGATCAACAGCGCCGGTTGATTTGCGCCGACTACAACATCAACGGTCTGCAATTACGGGTCTTAAATGGCTACTACCCCCAAGGCGACAGCCGCGAACACCCAACAAAATTTCCAAACAAAACAGAGTTTTACGCTGACATTCTAAAAATGCTCGAGGAGTCACACGCGCCAGATCAGAACCTGTTGGTGGTTGGCGACATGAACGTGGCGCCCAGCGACCTCGACATTGGCATCGGCGAAGACAACAAAAAGCGCTGGCTGCGCACCGGCAAGGCGAGCTTTTTGCCCGAAGAACGGGAGTGGCTGCAGAAGCTGTACGACTGGGGCTTAACTGACACCTACGTGCACGCAACCGCTGACGCTGACCGCCTCTACAGCTGGTTTGATTATCGCAGCAAGGGATTTGATCGAGAGCCGCGACGCGGGCTACGGATCGACCTCATTCTGGCAACCGCACCCCTGCTAAAGAAAATGACCGGGGTTGGCATCGACTACGATCTGCGTGGCGCCGAGAAGCCGTCAGATCACTGCCCAATTTGGTGTGAGTTTGGGTGATCTGAGCGGAGCTCTAAGGCAGCAACACTTTAGCTAATGAAATTCGCCGAGCGGCGCAGTTCGCGCATCTCATCAACAACTAGCTGGGCCGCGCCTGCGGCTTGCTCGGCAAAGTCTTCTCCTGAGCCTGCGTAAATGATGGCGCGCGAGCTGTTCACCACCAAGCCAAAGCCGCGGCTGTCAGCACCCTGGCGGAACACCGCTGCCAGATCGCCGCCCTGCGCGCCGACGCCGGGCACCAGCAAAGCCACATCGTCGCCCGCCGCCTGGCGAATCGCTCCGAGTTCTTCAGGATAAGTTGCCCCCGCCACCAGCAGCACGTTACCCGCCGTATTCCACTGCCTGGCTTCGCGTGCGATACGCAGATAAGGGTGATCGTCACCGTCGGGGGCGGTTTGAAGCCACGCGCTGTCGGGATTGCTCGTGCGACACAAGACCACCGTACCGCGATCGGTGTATTCGAAAAAGGGCTTGAGGCCCTCTGCGCCCAACCAGGGATTCACCGTGACGGCGTCCGCGTCATAACGCTCAAACGCCTCTATCGCATAGCGCTGTGCCGTACTACCGATATCTCCGCGCTTGGCATCAAGAATAACGGGCACACCAGGGTAGTTGGCGTGAATGTAGTCGATAAGCTCCATCAACACCGCCTCGCAACCCAGCGCGGCAAAGTGCGCAATCTGGGGTTTGTAGGCGCACACCAGATCGGCCGTCGAGTCGATAATTCCACGACAAAACTCTGCAACCGCCGCCGTGAGTTCGGGGCTGCCTGGGCGCGCAGCGGCAGCATCTGCCAGCAGGTGCGCAGGCAAGCGGTCTGGCAATGGATCAAGCCCCACACAGAGGAACGCTTCCGTCCGCTGCCAGGCGCTGGTTAGAGCGCTGCCAAAGGGTTCGCGTGCCGTCCGGTGAGGGCTGGCGGGGGATTCAGCGGTGCTGTTTGAGGGCATATGTGTCATGGCGCACGGATTCTACAGGAATGGAGTCATAGAGTGACGCTGGGTGCCAGCAACGACACAAATGGTCACCTAAGCGCCTGTAAGTGAGACCGTATCAATTTGCAATAGAAATTTAAGTTTTCTTCGCATCTCATTGAAAAATATCGCTTTACTGACCCCAAGTGGTGTTGGCATGATTCTGGAATACACAGAGGGTAGTTGCGTTGACTGCTGCACGCCCAACTGTGACGAGCGCAGACTCAACAAAACGACGAGTTCGGAGAGAGGACTCGCATAGAAAATTATCGGCAGGGTGATCATGAAAGGGACCAACGGGACAACCAACAGTAATATTATCGAGCTGGCCAGTGCTCGCGAGCGCCTGCAGGCGCGCGCTCCATTAGCCGCACGATCGCACAGCGACAAACGTCTTCACGCACGCGTCGATTCAAGCGATCGACTGTTCACCCAGGTGGTTCTGTCCGCAGACGACCCTGAACTGGTGGGCTCGACATTGTCTTGCCGCGCCGTAAACATGTCTGTTGGCGGCATTCAGTTTCAAACCACAACGCAGGTGCCTGTCGGCGCCCTTCTCGACCTTTGGGTTGACGTATCGAGCCGCCCCGGAAAATTCTTCCTGGCTGGTGAAGTTCGCTGGAGCCGGCCCACTTCTGAAGTGGACGAGTCAGGCACACCACTGTGGTTTGTTGGCGTTCAACTGAAATCAGGCGCAGCAACAGACATCGTCGATTGGCGCGACTATCACGCCCACGCCTACGCGCGTTAAATCAGCCAACCGCGCAACTAGCGCGATAAAGACGCCGCTGCGGGTAACCGTTGCGGCGTTTTTTTATGCCCGCTCTGAGTGAGAACTAGCGCACAGTCAGAACGGCACCACGGCGCAGTGTCGCTCTGACCCCGGTGCTCTAATAGCACTTCACAAATGGCTTTTTCGTAGAGAGAAAACATTGCGCCAGCTACTGGATAAATCGGCCACCCGCATCGCACCTTTACCCGCCGTGCTGCAAAGCGTGAAACATGACACCCGCAAGCTACTCGCGGAACGTCTTGAAGCGCTCTTCCACAGTGCTGACGACGCCCTGTTCGAAATGGCCGATCGCGCATCCTCTGATGTCGACCAGAACCTCTATTTCGATTCAATGCGTATCGTGCGATTGCAACGCGCCAGCATCCAGCAGAAGTACATTGACGCCTATTCCCGCTCCTGGAGCAGTGTCATGAGCGGACAGCCTGTCAGTTCAGGCACCGTACCCATGGCCGTTGATGCAGATGACTTTTCGTTACTGGCCAACGACGAACTCGAGATCTCTGTTGCCGCGGCCGGAATCAGCTCTAAAGTAACCACCAAATTTCTACTGCCCATTACCCAGCTCTCCAAACGCCTGGAAGAAGTCTGCAAGCACGAGCTGCAGCCTGAACTGAACCCCTTAGGCCCCCAGAGCCTGAACCAGAACTTCATCATC
Organism: Pseudomonadales bacterium; assembly: GCA_023300545.1. GTDB lineage: Bacteria > Pseudomonadota > Gammaproteobacteria > Pseudomonadales > Azotimanducaceae > JALZVT01. The sequence goes on along the minus strand of JALZVT010000008.1, from coordinate 12,927 downwards.
GCCATAGAATCGCTTGATGTGCACATTAAAGTGCTGATCATCTTGCTCAAGTTGTTCGAACGCTTTGTTGCTGAAGAACTGGGACCGGTCTACGACCGAGCCAACTCACTACTTATCGACGCCGGCGTGTTGCCGGACATGAAGCACCGCGTGCAAAAAGCCCCTTCAGCAGCAGGCGGCGCAGCAAAGGGCTCCACAGCGCCCCCCCCACAGGCTGACCCAAACAACCCGGCGCAGTTAACCGAACCCAATGGACCGTCACCGTACCAACAAGCATCACCAGACCCGGGTGCCGCCTACGGGGAAAGTGGCCCAGGACGATTAGTGCCACAGGCGGCAGAATTCAATCAACTGCAATCGTTGCTGGAAGCCGCACGCGATTCCGGTCATCTGCGAGCCTCAGTCGCTCGCAACGCTCTTGAGCATGCTTCGGACACGGAACTCTCCGACGACAGCGTATCTGGCACCTACGCGTCCGGTGAGCACGGTGAAGCCACCCTGGTATCAACCGTGCAATTGATGGAAGTGCTGGGTGCGGTTCAGGGCTCGGTCAGTGCCGAACCCATCAACCTGTCGCAACCCGCAGCCCCAATCGATTTCCGCCAACTGCTCATCACCAACGCACCAGAGGTGACCGGCAAGCCCGACACCCGACTCGAAAAGCAATCTGACGACGTTGTTGATCTGGTAAAGATGCTGTTTGACTACATCCTCAACGACCACAACCTCGCTATTCCAATGAAAGCATTAATCGGACGACTGCAAATACCCGTGCTGAAAGTCGCGATCATGGATCAGTCTTTCTTTGCCAAGCCCAGTCATCCGGCTCGACAGCTGTTAAACGAACTCGCCGCTGCCGGGATCGGCTGGAGCACAGCCAGCGAATTGAAGCGCGACGAAACCTACAACAAAATTGAATCCATCGTCTTGCGAGTGATGAACGGCTTCACCGAAGATCTCACGCTATTCAGCAATCTCATTGCAGAACTGCGCCACTTCGTTAAAAAAGAGAAAAAGAAACGCAATCAAGTCGAGCAGAGGGTCAAAGAGACCGAAGCCGGCAAAGCAAAAACTCGCGAAGCCAAGAAGACTGCTCAGACGTTGATCAACCAAAAAGCCTGTGGCCTGCGCCTGCCTGCTATCTCGGGACGCTTCGTCAGCGACGCCTGGAGCAAGGTGCTGGTCTATCTGTTTGTTACTCGGGGCAGCGACAGCGAAGGCTGGATTGAGGCCATCGAAACGCTTGACGATCTGCTGTGGGCAACCCAGCCCCTCACCAACGACGACGACGTTGCGGCGCGGGAAGCCATGTTGCCCAGCTTGCTAACCAAATTAGAACAGGGAATCACCCTGGCCAACCTGCCAGAGGCACAAGAGCAGCTTAATGCGCTGCGCAGCACAATCGAAAATATCCACAGTGCTGATCAGAACTTCCTGGATGCGGCCACCATGGAGTTAGGCCAGCAGACGCCACAAGACAACACTGCAGCCCCAGACAACATCACGACACTGAACCAAGATAACCCGGTCGCACCGCTCACCGCTGAGCCAAAGCCAGACTTGGAAGAACAGCCCGAACTGATTCTGGTGCAAGAGGCTGATGCACCACCAGCAGAATTTGAGAACGTCGCCGACCCACAGTTTGTTGAGCAGATCATTCAGATCAGTGAGGGCCAGTGGGTTGAACTCCGCGACAATGCAGGCGCGCTGATTCGCTGCAAGCTTGCCACTATCGTAGAGCCCGGAAATCGCTATGTCTTTGTGAACCGCAAAGGTATGAAGGTGTGCGAACGATCACGCAACGGCCTTGCGCTGGCTTTAGAAGCCGAAGACATGAATTTACTCGACACCTCGGAGATGTTTGACCGGGCTCTGGAATCGGTGATCGGCAACCTGCAACGCATGAACGACTCAAACCGCTAAGACCTAAGCCCAGGCAACACCCGCTCGCGCCAGTCTTTATCCTGAAACAGGCGCTCTACGGTGGCAACAACGCCCTGAGTCTGACTGTCTACTTCCAGATTCACTCGACTGCCAACCTCAACCCTGCCAAGACTCGTGCGATCAATCGTCTCCGGAATGAGGCTGACCGCAAACCGACCACCCTCGTGATCTAGATCGCTCACCGTCAGGCTTGCGCCGTCTAGCGAGACATAGCCTTTATGCAACACATATCTCAACCACTCCGGTTCAACACCAAACCAGAGTTTGCGCAGATTATCGCTTTGCTCAACTTGCACAACCGGCACATTGGCAGCTATGTGACCCGACACGATGTGCCCGCCAACTTCATCACCCACTCTAAATGAGCGTTCGAGATTGGCAAAATCACCCGCCTTGAGCGCACCAATATTTGTCGTATCGAGGGTCTCTTTAATGACATCAAACCAAACGTCAGCCCCCTCAACACGAGTCACTGTCAGACAGGTGCCGTTGACAGCAACCGAGGCGCCTAACTCGAGCCCCTCAGTCATCTCACTCATATCGATGCGCAACCGATGCAGGTCGGTCTCTTCAACGACGGCAGCCACTTCACGATAGGCCTGAACAATTCCAGTAAACACTCGGCGATTCCTCTACATTTTTTCAAAAAGGCGCAAAAAGTAGCCACAAAAAAAGGCGGCTCGACTGCTCGAACCGCCTTTCGATCGTTACTGCCAGAGCGGCAGAAACAGCGAGGCTAGCCGCCAGTGGCTGCCGCAGCCGGAACTGCCGCCTCGGTACCTTCAGCCGCAGGTGCGCCATCAGTCGCTTCTTGCTCCAGCGTATCGCCACGCATTTCGGCTTCCCAAGCTTCCTTGGCTTTGGCCAACTGAGTACGACGATTTGATTCGCCATCGATGAACGTAATCCACTGCGCACTCATACGTTCTGTCGACTTATCAGTCTTTTCACGTGATGCCGTGCGAGCTCGAACGAACGAAGCGCGAGCGCTGTTCAGTCGATCATCGTTATACAGGCACATACCGCGAATAACGTGGGTGCTTTGGGTTTTACGTAAGCCACCTTTCTTCAACGCGCTGTCTGCTGCTGAGACACAGCTCTTGAACTGTTCTTTCTCGAGATACAGTGATGCCAGTTGCTCGTAAACACGACCGTTGTCATCCAGTGCACCGGATGCTTTCAATGCCGCAATGGCTTTGTCCGTTTCCTGCGACAGCTGCCACGCCTGGCCGAGTGAACGCCAGTTTCTGGCTGTTTTTTCGACAAGGCCGTCGTTAATGCCTTTGTCCAGAATAACCGCGGCTCGATAAGGAATTTCTGCCTGCATCAACAAGCCTGCAAGCGTTGTGAAATCTTTCTCGCGATCGAGATATCCACCCCGATACGCCGCCTCAAGAGAGTGCAACTGCTTTGCTTCGTTACCTTCCTGGCCATAAATGCCAGCCAGTCGATACCAGTAGTCCCGCTTGGGCCAGTTCTTAACCAATACTTCCAGAATCTCGAGTACTTTGGGCCAGTTTTCCTGCTCGTAATAGAGGTAGTTCAACAGTGCGTACCACTGCTCTTTAACCTCGGTACCACGCTCCTTCGCAATGTTGATGCCTCTCTCGATCTGCGGCACGGCACTACGAAAGTCTTGCATCTGGTAATACACCTGACCCAGGAAAATATAAGGCTGTGGTCCTGGATTGTTGGCTTTAACCAGCCACTGCTCCATGTACTTCAAGGCTTCGCGGTAGCGCTCAGAAACAAAGTTTAGCTGGGCAAGGGTATAGAGCGTACCTGCCTCCATGCCTTCACTAATATCATCAGGACTAACAACCACCTGCTCGTAGGCTTTGATTGCCGGCTGATAGCGTTCTTGAGCAAAGTTGATGTAACCCAGCATGTTGTACAGGTTAGCGCGCTCGTTACCGTTGTAACGAGTGCCCTTACCCGCGTCGAGCATCTTCTGGATGATCTGCTCAGCTTGCGGATAAGACTTCGCGTCAATCAGCTCTTGGGCTTCTTCAAGCTTTTTGAACACCGGTGCACTAATCGTTGGCACCCGTCGGGTTTTCTGTTTCTTTTCTTCTTCAGCAGCCAGCGCGCCGGGCGCATACCCAGTGGCGACCACCACGCCCAGCGACAATACTGCCGCCAGGCTCAGGTGTAGCACTTTACGAGCCACATCTTTCCACGAATCGTTTGTATACGTTATGGAGTACATAGGTTTTACCTCTCTACTGCTTCAGGCCAACAACCAGCCGGGGCTAGTCCGCGAGCTCAAAGGATATTTTGTTGCGCACTCCAGTCACCTCAATAGGTTCGCCATTGACGACCTTAGGCTTGTACTTAAACTTTAGAGCTGCGTTGGACGCTGCACGGTCGAAGATGCCCGGGGGCTTGGCTTCAACCACAACAGGGTCACGCACGGCACCGGTCTTTGTCACCACAAATTCCAGTATCACGTAACCTTCGATCCCGCGTGTCTGCGCACGGCGTGGATAGATAGGCGCTACTTTAACAATCGGCAAATATTCACCGTCCTGAGTAAACCCGCCAGTACCACCAATATTGAGATCAACATTGACATCTACTGCGCCGATCGCAACACCTTGTGACACATCAGCGTTATCAAAGTCTGGCTTCGGCAGGTCTGGTGGCGGCTCATCGGGCGGCGGCGGCGGATCAGGCTTGCGTTTCTTAATCTCCAGATCCTGATCTTCTTCTACACGAACGAAGTCAGTGATCTGAATGTCTTCAGCCTTGGTTAGCTTGCCTTCTTGATTGGATATCAAGGCATTCATCAGCATGAAGAGCGCGAAGGTAACCACCACGCCCATCACTACACCAAATATATATCTAAGAGCCATAGGCTCCTCCTATTTCTAACTCTGGAAAAAGTGGCTGTCTCATCAAGACCTATTGGTCTGTCGAGATCGCCACCTCCAGCACTCCTGCCGCACGGGCTGCATTGATCACAGCTTCGAGCTTCTCGTACTTGGCGTCTTTATCGGCCTGAATCACCAGGCTGCCTTTAGGGTTTTCTGCATGAATCCGTTCGATGTGTGTACGAACAGCTGCAACATCCACCTTTTCTTTGTCGATCCAGATATCGCCTGTGGGCGAAATTGCCACCAACACCGATACCGTCGGCTTCTTCCTAGCTGTATCCGCTTCCGGACGAGCTGGGTCGTAACCGGCCTGTTTGATAAACGTAGCGGTTACGATGAAGAAAATCAGCATAATAAACACCACGTCCAACATGGGCGTGAGGTTGGGTTCGACCGATTCTTCCCGGCCGCTCGCAGAACGTCGTCTACCCATAGTCGCCTCCTCCTACTTCTAGTCGTTCCACTGAGTGAGCCGATCTCGTCGAAACGAGATCAACTCGGTATCAGTGGTCTGAGGTGATGTGGTCTTCAAACGAAAGAATCGAAAAGTCGATCTTGCGTTGCAACCAGGTTGTACCCAAAAGACCCGAGATGCTCACAATCATTCCCGCCATCGTGGGAATGGTTGCTTGCGATACGCCTGCCGCCATTGACCGGGCGTTACCGCCCTGAGTGGCCATAGCTTCGAACACCGCAACCATGCCAGTTACCGTGCCCAACAGGCCAAGTAACGGAGCAAGTGCAACACAGGTTTGCACCAGTTGCAGGTTGCCGGTGATCTTTTCGGCAGTCTCGGAAATTAGTGAGTCGCGAATAGCGTGGGCACTCCAGGAGCGACGTTCACTACGCCCTTCCCAGATACCCATGGCCTGCTCAACTACGTTCTTGTGTTCCGTACGGAAATACCACCAGCGTTCGAACACCAGGGTCCAGAGCAGAAACGTTAGCCCGGCGATTAGCCAAAGTACGTTTCCACCCTGATCAAAGAACCCGCTGAGCGCAAAATACGCATCAGTTAGCATGGTTCTTCTCCGTTACCCTAGGGCTCTGCCAGACTTCTCTGCGTGTTCCGCAATGATGCCGGCGCTTTGCTCTTCGAGCGTGTGCAGCATCGACTTGCTGCGTGAGCTTACGATTGAGTGCAACAGGATGGTTGGAATAGCCACAACCAGACCCAGTACCGTGGTCATCAGTGCGACTGAGATGCCGCCCGCCATGGTCTTGGGATCACCTGCACCAAACAGCGTAATTGCCTGGAACGTTTGAATCATACCCGTCACTGTACCCAGTAGACCAAGCAGCGGAGCAACCGCTGAGATCACCTGAATCAAGGTAATGTTACTGGTGATCTTTGGTGTTTCACCAAGGATCGCCTCGCCCAGTTTCAATTCTAACGTCTCTACATCAGTGTCCTGATTGTCTTCGTAGACTTTCAGTACCCGACCCAGTGGGTTGCCCGTGTCAGCAGTAGCAGATTTCTTTTGCGCAGCCACTTTGCGGCCGATGCCGATCAGCTGGAGCATTTTCCAAAGCGCTAGAATCACGCCAATAAAACCAAGCATGATGATCACAGCACCAACGTAGGCGCCCTGGCCGTCACAGAACGGCAGGTAGCATTCGCCGTTAGCAATACCACCAAACGGTGTACCGATACGCTCGCTCCATGACGCTTTCTGAATCTCAAGTGCCAGCAAAGAACCACGAGTTGGGTCCATACCCATATTGATAATCTCACCAGCGCTCGCGCTTTCAAGGTTATTAATGGTTGAGGTAAACCGGCCACCAGGCTGACGGCCCAGGGCAACCAGCTTTTGTGTACCAACGTCCCACTGCAGGAATTCACCGTCAGCAACAACACCAAAGGCGCCGATGCGAGTCGCTTCTACGTCTTTAACGTCACCGTTAAGCAGGCTGACCTTGGTGCTGAACTTGGAAATCTTGCCAGACTCAGTCATTTCCTTTTGCAGGCGTGCCCACAGCTCTTCCATCTCATCGATGCTTGCCAGTTGGCTAGCCGTACCCATCTTCTTGGCGAGATCACCGAGCCAATCGCCGCGATCGGGGTATTCCGCACTGATGATTGAACCTTCGAACAGGCCACGAGTGTCACCGGCAACCTGCTGGAGTACACCAAACAGTTCGCGAAGACTACCTAAACGCTTATCAAGAGCCTCTTGTAGCTGGCCGATGCGCGCTTCGTTTTCTTCGAATGCGGTTTCGAGTTGCTCAGAGCGCTGTTCCTGACGGGTACGCTCGGCTTGAGCATCACGCAGTAACTGGGCCTGTGCACCCTTATCACGATTGAAACGAGCTTCGCGTTCTTTGTGATCGCGAGCTTCTACAACACGTCGGTTTTGAACGTTCTTCAGCAGCTCATCAAGGCTATTGGCTTCATTCAACACCAGGCCTGTGTCTGCGTCAGCGGCAAAGCTTGGTGCCGACATCAGCATAAGGCTGGCTAGAGCGGCGCCAGCAAATGTCGCGAGTGTGGTTTTACGCTTTAAAATAGTCATATTCGTTACGCTCCCGGTGCGATGACAGGCACAGTCAGCAGATCTTGCGATACCTGCTTGCGAGCCATACGAATGCCAGTGCGAACCGGCCCTGTATAGGAGTCATCAAGAACTTCCCATGCTTTGGTGCCGGAGTTGTACATACCGGTCTCTGAACCGTCACCAGCCTGATACATCAAAGAGATACGCCCTACTTTCAGGATATCCACCGTACGCTCGGTACCGTTTACTTCGATTGAACCTGAATACGCCTCAAGCGTACGGCCGTAGGTGTTTTCGATCTGGTAGGCCCGCAGTACCTGCGAGAATTTCTCAGACACAGCAACGTCTGCGCGATCCATGATTTCGCGGAGGCGGTTGACCCGCTGTTCACGCTCGTCAATCAGGAACGGCAGGTCAAGGCCAACAAACTGCTCAAGACCATCGATCATGCGCAGCATGAGCGGTGTGATCTGACGTTCGATAACGGTGACTTTGTCGATAGCGCTCGACAACTCGCCCATCTCTTTTTCCTGGCTTAGCACCTGGCGTTCGAGTTGTCCGTTGTAGACCTTAAGTCCGTCAACTTCTTTCAGTACGGTCTTGTACTCATTGAAGAGCTGACGAGTTTCCTCGACAAGGCCATCAATTTTGCCTTGCGAAGAGGTCGCCTGCTTGTTTACACGCTCAACAACGCGAAACACGTCGCTAAGGTCAGTGGCCTGGGCGGGAACCGCCATGGCCGCGGTAATCGCAACTGCGACTGCCGAAGCAAGCCTAAAAATCGGTTTTTTATTCATGGAACTTCCTACCAGAGTGCCTTGTTCTTCTGAGATCGTTAACAGTCGTACAGACCCCGCTTACGCAGAGTCTAACCACAAACACGAGTGCCATGCATCACCACGCTAGAAAAACCTGTTCACATCAAGTGACCTTGCTATTCCAGCAGTACGCATTAGCGCTCAAGCATGTCGCTGTTTCTTGTTATCGATTCCCCTGTCAGCGTTAGCCGCTGATACCCTCTCTCTTTACGCCGCAGATCAGTGCATGCACCAGCCCGCGCGTCATGTCATTTTGTTTGTGCCTTGCCAGCGTATTGCGTGTCTCTTGCCAGTCAGCCTCGTTAGCGTTGATGACCACATTCAAAAGGTTACCTTTGGTAACAGTTTGGCCTTGGCAATCCATCGTATCGAGACCGGTGTAGTGCCGGAGCGAACAATCACTGTTCTTATAATTTTATTTCACAAACAAACTTCAGAGAGCGCTTTTAAACTAACGCTATATACCGCCCCACTCAGCGGTAGTTGAAGCATCCTCAATGCCCATTTGGATGTCAAGGCAGAGAGGGCAAACCCCCTTAATTCCTTCACTTTTCGGCACGTTATCGAACAATATTTGCACAATATTGCGCGAATTCATGAGGTCAGATACTTTGCAAAAAAGTCAAGCGTACGTGTTCTTGCAGTGCGGGCCGCCTCAGCGTTGAAACTTGCCCGATGATCACAATTGAATCCGTGGTCAGCGCTGTACACATGCACCTCTGCAGCTGGCTGTGTCGCACGTACTTTATCCACATCGGACAAGGGTATGTGCGCATCCTGATCGCCAAAGTGCATTATGACGGGGCAATTGGCAGATCGCTCGAGCTCCCCCGCTACACCACCCCCATAGTAAGCAGAAGCCGCGGCCACTCCATCAAGCTCACAAGCAGCTAGCCAGGTCATAAGGCCACCAAAACAATAACCTACAACACCGACTTTGCTGCGCTGCACACTGGCGCTGCGCAGATAGTCAATCGCCGCCTGCACATCAAGCAGGGCGTTCGCGCGATCGGTGTGATTAAACGCCAAATCAATGCCCCGCTGCATGTCGCCCCCCTCGTAGCCCAGTTCAATATCGCGCTCGACCCGGTCAAAGAGTTTTGGCGCTACACAATGAAAGCCCGCAGCGGCGTAACTGTCGACCACTTCTTTAATGTGACCGTTAACGCCAAATATCTCCTGAATCACAACCACTGCACCCCTTACCTCCCCCGCCGGAGTCGCTTCATAAGCACCGGTTGCGAAGCCGTCTGTTGCGGCCAGACTGATGTTTGTCCCAATGTGTTTCCCAACGTTTTGCATAAGCTCGCGCCCTTCCTGTTTCACTGTTGTTTGGCGTGATAATCGCGGATAAGACGGATGATAACCAGTTGGGTTAGGCTGCCGGCAAAAGGTGGCTAGCCGTCACGGGTTTGTCACACAGGTCTGTCACTGTTGAATTATGGCCAGTAACAAAATTTTGCTCGTTGAAGACGAGCCAGACATCCGCGAAATGCTCATTTTCTCGCTAACCCGGGCAGGCTTTATTGTGGATAGTGCCGAGACCGCGGAAGACGCACTCAACCGACTGTTTGAGACTGCCCCCCCGGCACTGATCGTCATCGACTGGATGCTACCCGGCATGCAGGGCGTTGATCTCGCCAAACGACTGCGAGATGACAGCCTTACTAGCGAAACGCCGATCATCATGCTCACCGCACGCGGGGAAGAAGGCGACAAGCTCAAGGGCTTTGAAGCCGGTATCGACGACTACATCACCAAGCCTTTTTCGCCCAAAGAGCTCATCGCTCGCATTCGCGCCTTGCTCAGGCGCTCTGGGCTGCCCACCAAAAACCAACTGGCCGCCGGCGAACTGCTGCTCGATCTGCGTTCTCACGAGCTCACCATCAACGGCGACGCTGTTGTGCTTGGCCCTACCGAATTTCGCTTGCTCGAATTTATGTTGAGCCACGCAGGAAGAACCTTTAACCGCAGCCAACTGCTTGACCATGTCTGGGGTCGGAGCGCTTACGTCGAAGAACGGACCGTTGACGTGCACATTCTGCGACTCCGCAAGGCCCTAAAGCCCAGCGGCATGGACAGTTCTGTACAAACCGTGCGTGGCGTTGGCTACCGCTTTCTTAGCAACAGCTAACGGCGCCCAAGCGGTGCGGTCATCAAGTGATGCCCGCCATCAACCATAAGGGTCTCACCGGTAATGAGGTCACCACCACACAGCAGCAGCAAAATCGCTTCCGACACCGTGTCCGCCGTGGTTGTCATGCCCAGCGGTGAGTTGCGCTCCAGCGACTCTTTTGCCTTGTTATAGCGTTCCTCACCCATACCTTCTTTTAGCCACTCCCCCTGAATAAACCCTGGGCAAACCGCGTTGACCCGCAACTCTGGGCCGAGTGCACGAGCGAGCGACAGCGTCATGGTAACCAGAGCACCTTTGGACGCTGCGTAGGCGACACTCGACCCCACACCCATAACACCCGCAATCGAGGCAACATTCACCACGCTGCCGCGCCCACCACGCACCATGGCGTCTCGACAGGCCCGAACCATCTGATAGGGACCAATGGTGTTGACCGCGTAAATGTCGTGGAAGTCTTGCGCATCAAGACCGTCGAGATTGGAGTGCTCGCAAAACTTGGTGGTACCCGCATTGTTTACCAGTCCGTCAATACGCCCCCAGCGCTTGTCGGCAACGGCGGCCAACTTACGGCAATCGGCATCGTCCGCGACATTAGCCTGCACAACTTCAACCTCGGCCCCAAACGCTTCACAGGCGGCTCTTGTCGTCTCGGCCCCGTCTCGGTTACCTGAATAGTTAACAACAACGTGAGCACCGCGCTCAGCAAGCTGGCGCGCGCAAGCCGCCCCTACGCCAGACGACGACCCGGTAACAATAACGACCGCACCTTCCATTTCCACTTTATTCACCCCATCGGTTTTTCGACAACAGTGCATTAGTATGGTGGATTAAATTCGACTGAGGAAATATTCAATGGCCAAAGCTATAGAAGCCGTATTGTGGGATTTTGGCGGTGTTATCACCTCGTCACCGTTTGAAGCTTTTACCGCGTACGAGGCTAGCAATGGTCTGCCAAAAGATTTCATACGCACGATCAACGCAACCAATCCTGACAACAATGCCTGGGCTCAGTTTGAATCCAGCGATATCGATGCTGATGCGTTCGACACTCTGTTTGCCGCAGAAGCAAAAGCAGCCGGACATGAAATACCCGGCAAAGAAGTGCTGGCATTGCTTAGCGGCGAAATCCGCCCACGCATGATCAACGTTCTGAAAACCTGCAAGGCACACTTCAAAATTGCCTGCATTACTAACAACGTAAAGTCAGGTGCCGGCCCCGGCATGGCTCGCAGCAGCCAGAAGGCTGAGCAGATCGCACAGGTGATGGCGTTATTTGATCACGTTGTCGAATCAAGCGAATTAGGTATACGTAAACCCAATCCACGTATCTATGAAGTGGCCTGTAAGGCCATCAACGTAAATGCCGCCAACTGCGTATTTTTAGATGACCTGGGCATCAACCTTAAGCCCGCTCGTGCCCAGGGCATGCAGACTATTAAGGTCATATCTGAGGCTCAGGCGATCGACGAACTAGCCGCAATCACCGGCCTGGACATGCCAACCGCTTAAGCGCGGAGGGTTACCGCCGCGTCTTGCACAGCGCGGATAATTTTGTCGTAACCTGTGCAGCGGCACAGGTTACCGGCCAACCAATAGCGAATTTCAGTTTCGGTTGGATCCGGGTTTTTCTCGAGCAGCGCTTTTGCGGCAATGATAAAGCCCGGCGTACACACGCCACATTGCAGAGCGGCGTGTTCCAGAAATTTCTGTTGCAAAACGTGCAACCCGTCTTCGCCAGCGACGCCTTCGATGGTTTCAATCTCTTTGCCACTGGTTTCAACACCCAGCACAAGACACGAGCACACCAGGGCACCATCGAGCATCACTGAACAAGCGCCACAATCGCCTGTGCCGCAGCCTTCTTTGGTGCCGGTCATACCCAGCGTGTCGCGCAAGGTTTGCAACAGGGTCTCTTCGGGCTCGCACAAGAACTCGTGCACTTCACCGTTGATCTGAGTGGCTACATGAACCTTTGACATTGTTTGTCCTTCTTAAATCTCTTAACTGCTGCGCTATTGTTAGGGCTTAGCTGTTACGCCAGCGCTCGCTCTTTGGCCTTGGCCACTGCCCGACGACACAGAACCGCGACAACCTTGCGGCGATATTCTGCAGTACCCCGCTTGTCTGAAATTGGCTTTGCAAGCGCTGAGCAGGCGACACCCGCAGCCGCTAATGCGGCATCATCGAGTGTTGTACCAACCAGCGCGGCGGCGGCATCGGGAACGACCAGCGCGGTCGTCGCAACCGCGCCAATAACCACCTTAGCAGCAATACAGGTGCCGCCATCGAGCGTCAGCCGCACACCCGCGCCGGCGACAGCAATATCCATTTCGGTGCGGGGTATGAAGCGCAGGTAGGCATCGCCGCTTGACGCGACCGGCGTTGGAAACGACACACCCAGCAAAAACTCTGAATCAGTCAGTGCGTTTTGCCCAACACCGGTGACAAAGTCTTCTGCAGCAAGCTCGCGCTCGCCACCAGCGGCTGCGATATGGCAGATACCGCCATTGGCAATAATTGCAGGAATCGAATCGCCAGCCGGCGAGGCGTTGCATAGGTTGCCGCCCATAGACGCACGTCCCTGAATCTGGGTCGAACCAATCAGGTCAACAGCCTCTACTAACCCAGGAAACAGCTTTTTGAGCTCGACATGGTCG
>JALZVT010000007.1 GCA_023300545.1 Pseudomonadales bacterium | reverse complement strand
CTGCGCAAAACTGCCCTGCGCAAAGCTACCGTCCGCAATGCGCGCCGACAACACCTCATTGAACAGAAAAGAACGCAACACAGACAGGTACAGCCCGCGCTTGAACGCGTTGCGCTCCTTGCGGCGCCGCGGCAACCAGGCGATGGCAGTAGGCACGTTATCGTAACCAAAACGCTGGGGACCAAAATAGTTAGGTACCCCCTGATCTCGGATCTGCGTCAACCGCTGCGTCAGCGCAGAACGAATAGCTGTGGCCGTCGGTGGGTTGTTGGCCGCAGCCCCACCGATCTCGCGCAGCACCAGCTCAAAGTCATTGCCCTCATGCCAGCCCCGTCGCAGTTTTTTGGTCGCACGAAGACGCGCAAGTTCACGCACCTCTTCAGGCACCGTAACCTCAGATGGGGCCTCTTCAAGTGGCACGCTGAGCCACTGTCGAGTGACGGCAAACTTGTCTTTCATGCCCGCATAGCCAATCGACGATCGCGGCAAGCCGTTGGCATCGGCCACCATGCGCACCAACTCGCTTGAGGTCAGACCGCGCTTCTCGATGTACAGATAAAGGTGCGGGCCTTCAGCGGCCGCATGCTCGTCGTGGCTTGCCTGCTCGACAACCAGAAAGTCTTCCGGCGTCGTTTTTAGAACGCCTTTGGCGTCGATTTGGGGCCAAGCGTGTTGCCACCGCGCAAACAGCGCTGCAGAGAGTTTGCCTTCTTCAGGTGAAGAGCCGACTGAGGAATCAGTCGGCATCGACAACCAGAAAAAACGACTCCCCTTCCTTAACCATTCCGAGGTCAGTGCGCGCCCTAGACTCCACGGCCAACAAGGTGTGCTGTAGCCCGATCACTTCGTGCATGAGTTCGTCGTTTTCGCTGGCAATTGCCTGGGTGATTGCCTTTTGCTCAGCCACTCTCGACTCCATGGCCGCAACCGCAAAGTAGCCAACGTCGCTGAACCACGCGCGGTAGCCCAGCGCTAACACCACCAACGCGATCAGGCTGACGAGCCCACGTATCACGCGCGGAATTCACCCCGACCACGATACTCAACGTCGCCTAACTCCGCTTCAATGCGCAGCAGTTGATTGTATTTGGCAACCCGATCAGAACGCGACAGAGAGCCTGTTTTGATCTGTCCGGCACCGGTCGCCACCGCCAAGTCTGCAATTGAAGTGTCTTCTGTTTCACCCGAACGGTGTGATATGACGGTTGTGAAACCCGCATCCTGCGCCATGCGAATCGCATCAAAGGTTTCTGACAGCGAGCCGATCTGATTCAGTTTGATCAGAATGGAATTGGCAATGCCGTCACGAATGCCACGCTCGAGAATTTTTGTATTGGTCACAAACAAATCATCACCCACCAACTGCACCTTATCGCCAATGGCACGGGTGAGTGTTGCCCAACCGTCCCAATCGCTTTCGTCCATGCCGTCTTCGATGGAGATGATTGGGTATTCGTCAGCCAACTTTGCAAGATAATCGGTGAATTCGGCGCTGTTGTAGCTGACATTGTCGCCACCCAGCACATATTTGCCGTCTTTGTAGAACTCGGTTGCCGCGCAATCGAGCGCCAGGGTCACATCCTTACCCAGCGTGTAACCCGCGTTGCCAACCGCTTCGCTGATGGCCGCAAGAGCCGCCGCGTTAGACGCAAGATCCGGTGCAAAGCCGCCCTCGTCACCAACGGCTGTGTTCAGGCCCTGACTACGCAAAACGCTGCGCAGTGCGTGAAAAATCTCAGCGCCGCAACGCAGACCTTCCGCAAACGAGGTCGCCCCAACCGGCTGCACCATGAATTCCTGAATATCGACGTTGTTATCAGCGTGTTCGCCGCCGTTGATGATGTTCATCATCGGCACCGGCATTCGCATCGGTACGCCACCAAACAGCGCGTTCATATGCGCGTACAGGGGCTTGCCCTGTGCCATTGCAGCAGTCTTCGCGGCCGCAAGCGATACGGCCAAAATAGCGTTGGCACCAAACTTCGATTTGTTCTCGGTGCCATCGAGCGCGAGCATGCAATCGTCGAGTGCGCGCTGATCACTGGCATCAAAGCCTTTCAGCGCGCTGGCAATGTCGCCATTAACATGACCAACCGCCTTGATGACGCCCTTACCGAGGTAGCGGGTCTTATCGCCGTCACGCAGCTCAAGCGCTTCGCGAGACCCTGTAGAGGCGCCAGAAGGGGCACAGGCCCAGGCGCTATGACCAGATTGCGTGGTGACCTGCGCTTCAACCGTGGGGTTGCCGCGAGAATCGAGAACCTCGCGACCAACGATGGAAACTATGCTGCTACTGCTCATCTACTCTCTCTCATTTGGGTATGGTTGCCAGACGCCATGATCGCAAGATTACGCCCCGTTAGACCCCAGATAGTTGTAACCGATGCGTATGTTTAATCACGCATCCCCACACTTTAACCTGCGTCCTGCTCCGAGCGGGTTATTGCTGCCTCAATGAACCCCTTAAACAGCGGGTGGCTCGTGAGTGGCGACGAGGTGAATTCAGGATGAAACTGACAGGCCACAAACCAGGGGTGATCTTTAATTTCGATCATCTCAACCAACGTGCCATCAACCGAACGCCCGGCCACTTTCAGGCCCAGTTGCTCAAGCCGGGGAATGTAGTCGTTATTCACCTCATAACGATGCCGATGACGCTCATCTACCGAATCGCTGCCATACAGCTTTGCCGCCAGCGATGATTCTTCCAGTAAACAGGTTTGCGCGCCAAGCCGCATGGTGCCGCCATAATCATCGTCACTGGTACGGGTTTCGACCTGCCCTTCCCGGTCGGTCCATTCGGTAACCAGGCCAATAACCGGGTTCTGCGTTGTGGTATCAACCTCTGTGGAGTTGGCATCGGCAATGCCACCTACATTGCGGGCAAATTCCACCAAAGCCGCGTGTAGGCCGTAGCAAATGCCCAAATAAGGTCGCTTGGTTTCCCGGGCAAACTGCACAGCTTTGATCTTGCCTTCGAAACCGCGCTCGCCAAAGCCCCCCGGCACGAGAATAGCGCTGGCGTCTTCTAACCGGGCCGTGCCCTCATTCATGAGGGTCTGTGCATCCACATAGTCGATGTGCACTTTGGTGCGGGTGTGAATGCCAGCGTGAATGATGGCTTCGACCAATGATTTATAAGCGTCAAGCAAATCGAGGTATTTACCCACAATCGCAATGCGGACTTCTCGCTCGGGGTTGAGCTGGGCGTCTACCACGGCTTCCCACTGGGTAAGATTGGCAGGTTCCGCTTCAAGCTTAAGCTTCTCAACGACAAAGTCGCCAACACCCTGAGCGTTCAGCACACCCGGGATTTGATAAATCGTCTGGGCATCCAGCAGCGGCACAACCGCCCGCTCTTCCACCGAGGTGAACAGGGCAATCTTGCGTCGCTCAGATGCCGGTATAGGCACTTCGCTACGACACACTAAAATGTCTGGCTGCAGGCCAATTGAACGCAGCTCTTTCACCGAGTGCTGGGTTGGCTTGGTTTTGATCTCGCCGGCAGATGCGATGTAAGGCACCAGCGTCAGATGAATAAACAGGGTCCGATCTGGCCCGAGATCAAGCCGAATCTGCCGAATGGTTTCTAGGAACGGCTGGCTCTCGATGTCGCCCACGGTGCCACCGATCTCAACAATCACCACATCCCAACCATCGCCCACCGCCAGAATGCGGCGCTTGATCTCGTCGGTCACGTGCGGGATCACCTGCACGGTGCCGCCCAGATAGTCACCACGGCGCTCTTTGCGAATCACTTCTGCGTAGACCGCACCCGTGGTGAAGTTGTTTTGCCGACTCATAGTGTTGCCGGAGAACCGCTCATAGTTACCCAGATCGAGGTCGGTCTCAGCCCCATCGACCGTGACAAACACCTCACCGTGCTGAAACGGACTCATCGTGCCAGGATCCACATTAATGTAGGGATCCATCTTGAGGATGTTCACTTTGAGGTTTCGGGTGTTCAACAGTGCGGCAAGCGAAGACGTCAAAACGCCTTTGCCGAGTGAAGAAACTACGCCGCCGGTTACGAATATATATCGCGTCATGGAGAGGGGGATTGCCACCTTGGTTCGAGAAATACTGCGAGCTTGTTTAGCTTTGCGTACGGCCAGTGTGGCTGACACGGATCAAACAAGATGGGAGCGCAAGATAGCAAAAGGGCCCCGCCGGCTCAATCAGAACCGCGCAATTAACTCGGCAAATTTGCGCGCCAGCCCAACCGGGTCAGGGCGCCGGGCGCCAGAGAGTCGTGCAACCAGCCGTTAACGACCAATCGCCCCCCCGCAGGCACCGCCAGAATGACCTCGCCTGCCACCACTACTGGATAGCTGCTGCGGGCCCACCGCGGCACCCCGCTTGCCCGCAACAGTTCTTTCACCGGCTGCTGGCGGCCGTTGAGCAGCAAACGATCGGCAGCCGTCAACGCACGCACCATCCAGGGTTCTTCAGTAACCGTCGATTCGACCCCGTCGTCTGCACATTCCACCATCAAACTGCCGTGCGGCAAGACCAGCGGCGCCAAATCCAGGCCCGCAAGCGCGGTGGCCGCAAACACAGGCTCTCGCCAGATCACCATCTCGCGTGCCGCCACAAACAAGCGCAGCTCCTTCGTCTGTTGAGGCGGATAGGACGAAAGAGACGGGGCGGTCCGACCCGCCGGCCCGACCGATCGAACGCGACTGGTTCCTACGCCGCCAATACGAATACCACCGCGAGGAGTACCGCCGGTCTCGCCCGCAGCGGCTTGCTCATGCAGCCTGAGCAACGCATCCGCGGCCTGTCGGCGAGATACCGGACCGGCGCCGAACGCAGCCAGCACACCCTGGAGCGCCACCGCACCAGGAATTGCCGTCAGCGCTATCCGACCCAGTTCGCCCGCGGCGTCTGAATCAGACACACCCAGTTCAGCCTTTAGCGCCCGCTGCTGCCGCCCCACGAGATCTCCACAGCGCTGCAGTGCAGCAGTCCAGTTGCCGTCGACTGCCAGCTGCGGCAACAGCGCTCGTACGGAATTACGCAAAAACTGTGGGTCTTGATTAGAGGGGTCTTCGAGCCAACCCTGTCCGAGACCTTCGAGCGCTTGCCGCAGCGCCGCACGGGGTAGCGCCAGCAGCGGCCGCAACAGGGTCCCTGCCCCCAACCGGCGGCGTTTTGGCATGGGCAACGGCAAACGGCCTTGCAGCAGTCGCAGGGCAATGGTTTCTGTCTGATCATCTGCGTGATGTGCACACAACAGCAGCTCGCCCCGCCCCAGCAATTGCTGCCAGCAGGCATAGCGCTCAGATCGTGCCCAGGCCTCGAAACCGGCCGGAAAACGCCCATCTGCCGGCGGCGTCAGTCGATGCACCAACAGCGGCACGCCCAGTCGCTCGCATATCTCTACGCAATGGTCGGCCCAGCGCTTAGCGTCGGTTTGCACACCGTGGTCGATGTGGCTAACGCTGATTGGTATCGACAGGTCTGCCTTCAGCAGTGCCAGCAATAGCGCCGTTGAGTCTGCACCGCCACTCAACGCCACCCAAATACGAGGACAGCCCTCAAGTGCCGTGCGTTCGCCAAGACAGGCCCTAAGCAACGTCTCCCAGCCCGTTTCGGCCAGACCACCTGGCACCTTAGTAACAATAGCTAACCCGATCATTGCCCAGCTCTGCGCGCAACGTTTGCAGCAGCTCATCTGAGGGTCGCAATGACCACTCTGGTGGCAGTTCAAGTTCTGCTCTTGCAGTGGCGCCACGCAGATTGACCCGCACGGGCAGCACACAACTGGCCTGAACATCACGATGCGGAGCAAGCAAATTTTTCAACTCGCCTGCCAAGGTTTCTTCGCCGTCTTGCAACTTAAGCTCAATACAACGCGCAAAACGAACACGTGCTTCTTCGATGGTGAACACATCCGACACCTTCACCTTCAGCTCACCAGAATATTCATCACCCTGGATGTCACCCTGAATAACCACCAGCGCGTCTTTTTGAATTTTGTGCTTGTTGGCATCAAAGACGTCTGAGAACAGCGAAATCTCGAGGCGTCCAGACTGATCATCCAGAGATGCAAAACCCATCATGCCGCGTCGCCCTTGCATGGTCCGCAGGCCCACCACAAGACCCGCCATAAGTTGCTTACCGCGTCCTACCGACAAATTCTTGATTCGCTTGGGGCAAAAATGCTTGAGCTCTGGCAGATAGTCTTCAATGGGATGTCCGGTCAGGTACAACCCAAGCGTATCGCGCTCGCCTTCCAAGCGTTCGCGCTTGGTCAGCTTGGTCACTTGCACACGTGGCGGCGCTGGCGCCACTTCGCCAAACATATCGATCATCCCGGCATCGAGATTACGCAATACCTGATCTGCGCCCTTCACCGCTTCCGGCACCTCGGACAGCAACCGCGCACGCACCTCATCGAGGTCTTCACCCGGCAAAGAAAAACAATCCATGGCGCCAGATTTAACCAACGCCTCAAGGACTCTTTTGTTGGCTTTCTTGCTATCGACCCGGCGACAAAAATCATTCAGGTCTGCAAACTCTGCACCGGCTTCACGGGCCTCAACGATGCCTTCAACTGGTCCCTGCCCCACCCCCTTAATGGCACCAAGACCATAAATAACCTGGCCATCGACCACCGAAAACCGGTAGTCGCCGCGATTGACCGATGGCGGCAGAAAGCGAACCTTCATGCGGCGAATTTCATCGATCAGCGTCACCACCTTGTCGGTGTTCTGCATATCGGCTGAAAGGGTTGCAGCCATAAACTCAGCGGGGTGATTCGCCTTCAACCAGGCGGTTTGATACGACACCAGCGCATAGGCTGCAGAGTGTGATTTATTGAAAGCGTAGCCGGCAAATTTCTCCATAAGGTCGAATATTTCATTCGACAGCTTCTCGTCGACCTTGCGCTCAAGGGTGCCCTCCAGAAACTGCTTGCGCACTCGCGCCATTTCTTCGGGTTTTTTCTTACCCATAGCGCGCCGCAGCAGGTCGGCTTGACCCAAACTAAAGCCAGCCAGCACCTGGGCGATTTGCATCACCTGTTCCTGATAAAGAACAACACCGTAGGTTTCTTCCAGCACCTCTTCTAACGAGTCGTGCACATACACAATGGGCTCGTACTTGTGCTTACGATTAATGTAATCCTGGTCGGCGCCGGTCTGCATTGGGCCCGGCCGGTAAATCGCCACCAGTGCGATAATGTCATTCATCTGATCCGGCAATAATTTGCGAATCAAATCTTTCATGCCGCGGGATTCAAGCTGAAACACTGCCGTTGTTTCAGCGTTGCGCAACAGCTGAAAGGTATCGCGGTTGTCGAGCGGAATGTCTTCGATGGCAAGCGGCGGCAGATCTTGGTCGCGCGCAGAGTTAATCAGATCGACTGCCCAGTCGATTACCGTCAGCGTTTTAAGGCCCAGAAAGTCAAATTTCACCAGGCCGGCGCTTTCCACGTCGTCCTTGTCAAACTGACTCACCAGACCGGAACTGCTGTCGTCAACGTAGAGCGGCGTAAACTCGGTCAGCTGCGTTGGAGCAATGACCACGCCACCCGCGTGCTTACCCACGTTACGTACAATGCCTTCCAGCCTGTACGCCATGTCCATGATCTCACTGACTTCTTCGCTTTCAGCAATGAATTCACGCAGTTCATCCGACTGCTCATGAGCTTTAGTGAGCGTCATGCCGACTTCAAACGGAATCAGCTTCGACAGCTTGTCGGCCATACCGTAAGGCTTGCCTTGTACTCGAGCCACATCCCGCACCACCGCCTTGGCGGCCATCGTGCCAAAGGTTGCGATCTGACTCACCGCGTCTTTGCCGTATAGATCGCTCACGTGGGCGATTACCTTGTCACGCCCTTCCATGCAGAAGTCGACGTCAAAGTCAGGCATTGAGACCCGCTCAGGATTCAGAAAGCGCTCGAACAGCAACTTGCCAGCGATAGGGTCGAGATCGGTGATGCCAAGTGCCCAGGCCACCAACGACCCCGCACCTGAACCACGGCCAGGGCCAACGGGAATCTTGTTCTCTTTCGCCCATTGGATAAATTCCATCACAATCAGAAAATAGCCAGGGAAGCCCATCTGGTTGATCACGTTGAGCTCAAAGCTCATACGATCGGCGTACTGAGCTTCAAACTCAGCGGCGTTTTCGCCTTGAAAACCGGACTCGCGCTCACGCACAACCACCATTCGTTTGTCGAGACCTTCTTGCACACACTGCTCTAGAAAACCATCAAGCTCCATACCTTCTGGGACGGGGTAGTTAGGCAAGTAGTATTTCCCAAGCCCAATTTCCAGGTTGCAGCGGCGAGCAATTTCAACCGTGTTTGCAAGGGCGCTGGGCAGATCGGCAAATAGCTCCGCCATTTCTGCCGACGTTTTCAGGTACTGCGAGTTGGTATGAGTGCGTTCGCGTCGTGGATCATTCAGCGCACGTCCCTGCTGAATACAGACACGCGTCTCGTGGGCTTCAAAATCATCTGCTTTTGCAAAACACACCGGATTGGTCGCAACAACCGGCAAACCAATTTCTGCGGCGAGGTTTACCGCCGCGTCAATATAGTCTTCTTCTCCGGGCCGACCCAGGCGCTGCAACTCAAGATAAAACCGGTCGCCAAACGCACCACGCCAGGCTGCCGCGTGCTCCCTGGCAAGCGCAGTATCACCACCCAAGAGCGCACTGCCGATATCACCGGTGTCCGCACCAGACAGGCAGATAAGTCCGGCGGCGTTGGCGAAGAGTTTGTCGCGCTCAACCACACCTCGTTCGTCAGCGCCCACATACAGCTCGCTGGTGAGTTGCTTAAGGGTTAGATAGCCTGCGTTGTTACAGGCAATCAGCGTGGTAAAGAAAAGGTTATCGCCGTGACGGTAGCAAAGCTCAGCGCCAACCAGCGGCTTTATCCCGGCAGCACGAGCCGCATCATAAAATTTGATGAGGCCAAAAAAATTACCCCTATCGGTGATCGCCACTGCGGGCATATCTGCAGCGGCCGCAAGCTTTGCCAAGGCCTTTGGTTTAATCAGCCCATCGATCAGTGAATATTCCGAGTGCACACGCAGGTGTACAAAGTCGGTAGCGGCTCTGCCAGAAAACTCAGCAATGTCGGTAACTTCAGCAGCCGCAGCCATCGTGTGTAAACCCTCGAATTACGGTTTTGTTAACCTGTGGGAGAAGCCTGTATGACCGCTCTTACTGGCGCAAAGCTCCGTCGGTGGGCTGGCGTCACTCCCAGTTCGGTGAGTTTACGCCGATGCAGTGCCGTTCCGTAGCCCTTGTGTTGCTCAAAGCCGTATCCAGGCCATTCCTGGGCCAGTTCGACCATCAGAGCATCACGGGTCACCTTAGCCAGCACCGAAGCAGCGCTAATGGCAGCGACCTTATCGTCCCCTTTAATAATGGTCTGAGTTGCGCACACCACACTGGGCGCGCGGTTGCCATCAATCAATGCGAGCTGAGGTTGAGCTGACAGGGTTTCAACAGCGCGCTGCATCGCCAGCATCGATGCATGCAGAATATTCAACTCATCGATCTCAGCGACACTTGCGTGGGCAATGCTGAACGCGATCGCCGATTCCTGAATCTCGATGGCCAGTCGATCACGGGCGCGCTCGGTGAGGCGCTTCGAATCCCGCAAACCAATCACAGGGCGTGCCGGATCAAGAATAACCGCCGCTGCTGTCACCGGGCCCGCAAGAGGGCCACGCCCAACCTCATCGACGCCAGCGACACTGATCAATTGGGTAACAAGCTGTTGTGTGTTCATCTGGGTCATTGATTCAACCGACTAAGGGACAAAACCACTGCGGCTGCAGGCCAAACTCACAACTTCTCGAGCGGCGGTAGCACTGGCATCGCAGCGTAGGGACTCATGAATCTCAATAAATCTAGCTTTAACAACCGCGCTGGTGTCCTGCCTTAAAGCGTTCGCCATGGCTTGCGCAAGCGCTGCTGGCTGCATCGCCTGTTGCAGTAACTCCGGCACCAGCGCCTCGCCGGCAAGAATATTAGGCAGCGCCACAAAATCAGTGCGCAACAGCTGCCTGACTATCTGATAGGTAACAGCAGGCAGGCGGTAGGCAACCACCATTGGCACCCCGACCAACATGGCTTCGAGCGTGCTCGTACCTGACTTGATCAACGCGGCATCGCTGACACAGAGTGCATCCCGTGCTTGTCCGCGTATCAACGTTAGCGGCAGAGAAGAAAAGAGGCCTTCTTCGGCACTCTTTTCAACCAGTGCTTGAATCGCATCGGTCGCACAGGGCAACACAAAGCTCGCTTGCGGGTTTTGCTCAGCAACCAGTACGGCAGTTTGCAAAAATGGCATAAGCATTTGCTGAACTTCGCTGATACGACTGCCAGGCATTAGCGTGATAACAGGCCCGTCGACCGCAAACTCACCGGTCAGGCCCAAGTTCGCCAGCGCCTGTGTACGACGTTGGCTAGCCGCATCAGCTGACGCCATCAGCGGGATATCATCCGCAAGCGGGTGCCCGACAAAGACCGCCCGTACCGGCGCGTCGTTATACAACGGCGGTTCGAACGGAAACAGGGTTAATAGCAGATCGCAACTACGCGCCACACGCCGCGTTCGACCACGACGCCACGCATAGACAGAGGGCGAGACATAATGAACCACCGGCACTCCGCGACGTTTCAGACGGGCTTCGAGCAACAGGTTAAACACGTTGAAGTCGACGCCCACAAAAACATCCACACGCTCGTCAAGCATTTGCTCTTCAATACGTTTCAGAGTCGACCAGAGAAACGGCAACCTCTGAAGTGGTTCGGCAAAGCCGTGCATCGACAGCTCATCAAGGTCGATCAGCGAGTTAAGCCCTAACTCACGCAATTGCTCTCCACCGACACCAAAAAGAGCAACCCCTGTGTGAGCTTGCAACGCCTGTACCAACCCGGCGCCAAGGCGATCACCGGAGGGTTCGCCAGCAACCAACCCAAGTTTCAGCGCCATTAACTCACCTGGCTCGCAGCGACGCGAACGGCGGGCGAACCCGCCACGACCTCGCCAGCCGGTACACTTGCTGTCACTCGTGATTGCGCGTGCACCAGCACACCAGCACCAAGTGACAGCGGCTCGACAAATCGCGCCTCGTCAGCTAACGGGCCATCCAGCGAAAGTTCGTTCAGAAATGCAGGCGCCAATGGGTGTGCGCCCAATACGCTGAATGGGCCGATGCGACAGTTTTCAGCTATCTGGGTTCCGGCTTGCACAACCACGTGGGGGCCAATAACGCTGTTAGCGCCAATCTGTACCCCCTCGCCAATCACACTCCAGGCTCCAACCGTGACGTTGTCTCCTAGACTAGCCGTGGGATCGACAATCGCTCGAGGATCCAACACCCCATGGCCGCGACTCACAGTCAGACGTCATCCTGCATCATGACCATGCAGGTTATGTCCGCTGAACAGGCAAGTTCTTCGCCAACATGTGCCTGACAATGGAATTTCATGACGCCGCGCCGATCAGCTCGAAACTCGCTGCGCATCAACAATTGATCGCCCGGCACGACCGGTCGCTTGAAACGCGCCTTGTCGGTGCCGGCCAAATAACAAATGACGCCGTCTGAGTGTTTCTTGTTCTTCGATTTGAACGCCAGCAAACCAGACAACTGCGCCATCGCTTCAATGATGAGCACACCCGGCATAATCGGACGACCCGGGAAATGGCCCGTAAAAAAATCTTCGTTAATGGTGACGTTTTTGTAGCCGGCAACAAAATTATCGACCTCAAGTTCTGTCACACGATCGACCAACAGCAACGGATACCGATGTGGCAGGTAGTCCATGATCTCTTCGATGTTGATGTCTTATCCCCTTCCCAGACCCTTAAAAGCAGGCTCTTAAAAATAGTAGTCGAACGCGAATTATGTCGCGTACATGCCGTCAGTCAGCGCTATTTGGTATCTGGCGCCAGCCTCTTTTCAAGTTTCTTTACGCGCTTCGCCAGACCATCTAAGTCAGCGAAGCGCAGCGCATTACGCTTCCATCGGCGACTCTCAGCATGCAGCACTCCCCCAGAATATAGGCCGGGTTGCTCTATCGAACGCGACACATGCGTCATACCACTCACGGTCACACCATCGCACAACGTTATAGGGCCATCGCCGCCGACCCCAACACCACCACCGAGTACACAATGCGCGCCAATAGTTGTGCTGCCGACGATACCGCAACAGCCACAAATCACACTGTGGTTGCCAATAACGCAATTGTGACCGATCTGCACCTGATTATCGATTTTTACGCCATCGCCAATGCGGGTATCGCCAAGCGCACCGCGATCGATGCTACTGCCGGCACCCACACTGACGTTTTTGCCCACAATCACACTGCCGAGCTGGGCAATGCGCTCAAGGTGCCCCCTGTCATCAGGCGCATAGCCAAAACCTTCCGCACCAACCACCGCATTGGGATGAATGGTGCTTTGAGCCCCAATCTGGACGCCATCAGCAAGCACAGCGCCGCAGTGCAGCGTCACGCCACTACCAAGCTGGCAGCCGGCACCAACGATCGCGCCCGCATGTATAACCACACCGGCCCCCAGTGAACAGCCTTCGCCCACGACGGCGCCGGCCGCGACAAAAACGCCTTCGGCAATCTCGACCGATGCTGCCACATGGGCAGCCGAATGGACCCCTGGCGAAATACTGGGCATCACTTCGAAGCACTGGGTGATGCGGGCATAGGCCCAATAGGGGTTATCGACCACAATCGCAGTCACTGGGCATTCAGGCTGATCGTCCGCCCGCAACAACACCGCCCCTGCTCTGGTCGCAGGCAATGCGGCTTGGTAGGCGCGCGATGACAGATGGGAGATTTGATCAGCAGAGGCATCTGCTAATGCGGCTATGCCACTCACGACCTGAGCGGCTGCCTGTTCAAGCGTACGGCCTGTTGCAGGCTGCACCGACCCATCGACTAGGCGCGCAAGTTCGCCGATGGTGAGCTTGCGCGATCCGGCCACGGTCTAACTGGGGAAAGAGAGCGCTATTAGCGCTTCTTATTCAAGTTCTCAGTGACCTGACGTGTGATGTTGTGCTTCTGCTTGGCATAAAGCAGTTCTGACCGTTGCACAATCATGTCGTAGCCATTCTTCTCGATCATGTCTTTCAGAACCGCATCTACCTTGGGCGCCAGCTGAGCAAATATTTCCTGCTGCCGATCATTCACTTCTTTTTGCAACTTGTTAACCTGAAACTGATAATCGATCTGCTTGTCTTCGATCTGCTTCTGCATCTTGCGCTTCTCAGAATTAGACAGCGTATCGGCATCTTTCTGCAGTCGCGCATTGATCGCTTGGATCTCTTCGCCGAGTTTTTTAACCGCCTGCTCATCGCGCTCTACATCCGCCCGGATCTTTTCGATCATGGCTTTTGCTTCGTCGCTTTCAAGCACAGCACGTTGGGTGTTAAGCACCGCAATATTGAGCTCTGCGTGGGCGTTTGCGCTCGCAAAAACAAGGGCTACGAGCAGCGTGCTAACACGCAGGGTCTTGGACAATAGGCTCATTATAGGGATCTCTCCTGACTGAAGGCATGGTAATTTATTGATATCCACCGCTCCTGTTGACTGACTTCGATCAAAAGGCTCAGTGTCTGTAATGTTTGGACTGCTCAGGTGCTTGTTAGTGCCCCAAATCACCCACCGACAGGCGCTACTTTGCACTGAAAATCGGCTTGTTACAGGGATTCTTACGTTTCCCGCTTTATCCGACAATTTCGGAAGGCGCAAATACTAGCAGGTTCCCCGTGAGTTAAAAACCAACCTAGAAACTAGCGCCCAATTCAAACTGGAACCCTTCCCGCTCGTCCCCAACCTGATCGTTCAAGGTCTTGGAGTAAGCAAAGGTCATTGGCCCCAACCCGGTCAGCCAGGTCACACCAACGCCACCGGCATAACGAATTTCGTCGGTCGTAAAGCCACTGCAATTAATGCTGATATTTGGACAGTTGGTGTTAAACACGTTGCCACCGTCGAAAAAGACCACCGCACGCACCTGCCGCTGATCTTCGATGATTGGCAACGGGAAGATCAGCTCGAGGCTGGCCTCAAGCAACAGGTTGCCGCCAAAGGAGTTCTGGTTTCGGCTCGTCGGGAACGGATCGGTCAGGGTGCCATTGCCATCATCAATCAGTGTTGGTGTACTGTCTGGCCCCAGCGTGTTTCGCTCGTAGCCCCGAATAGAGCCAAAGCCACCGGCAAAGAAGTGTTCGTAAAACGGTAATACATCGTTGCTGCCGTAGGCATCACCAAAGCCCACTTCAGTGCGTGCTCGCAGCACCCAGCTGTCGCCAATCAACGGAATGTACTTCTCGGCATTCAAGGACGTTTTATAGAACTGCAACTCTGAACCGGGCACCGCGACCTCAACTGAAAGCGTCTGCTTGCTGCCTCGGGTGGCGAACAGTCCACGGTTTAACGTCGAGCGAACCCAGCTACCAGAGAACTTATAATTCAGGAACTTATTGCCCTCTCGCTCGACAAACTCGACGATTTCAAGAGCGGGAAACTGGCCAACTTTGATATTGGTTTGCTCGACGTTCAGGCCAAATTGAATGCGCTGGGTTTCACCAATCGGGAAGCCAAAGTTCACGCCGCCACCAAAGGAGTCGGTGGTAAAGCGAGCGATGTTTTGCTCATCAAACCTAGTTTCACGGTAGAACAAATTGTAACCCCGGCTAATACCGTCCTGCGTGTAATAGGGGTTGAAATAGTTGACGGATGCCGAACGCTGGAAGTCGCTCCAGCTGATGTTGGCGCCAAAGCTGTTGCCCGTACCAAACACGTTGCTCTGCTGGTAGTTCGCACCCAGAATCAAGCCCGACCCTTCTGCGAACCCCAGTGTTGCCGAGATGCTGCCGGACGGTTGTTCTTCCACCCCAAAATTCACATCGATCTGATCGTCTGTGCCTGCCACTTCTGGCGTTTCAACCCCCACATCCTTGAAATAACCCAGTCGCTCAAGTCGCACCTTCGACAGTTCGATCTGAGAGGTGGAGGCCCAGCCCCCCTCCATCTGGCGCATTTCACGCCGCAGCACATGATCTTGAGTCACCGAGTTACCCGCAAAGGTCACCCGGCGCACGTAAGCGCGTTTACCCGCATCAACAAAGAATTGCACATCTACTTTGCCGTCATCGCGCACGCTTGGAATGCCTGAGGCACTCGCAAAGGTGTAACCAGAATTGCCTAGCGCGCCGGTCAGCCGCTCCTCACTCGCTGTCACTCGGGCTTGATTAAAGGTTTGGCCCTCTCTGATCAACAGCAGTGGCTCCAACTGCTCTGGCGTTAGCTCATTCAACTCGCCGACCAAAGCGACATCAGCAACCTCATAGATCTCACCTTCTTCAACATTCAGGGTCAGATAGACCTCGCGTCGGTCGGGTGTGATACTCACCAGTGTCGAGTTGATACCAAATTCAACATAGCCCCTGTCGCGATACCAGGATTCAAGGGTTTCCATATCGCCGGACAGTTTTTCTCGCGAGTATTTGTCTTTCCCACCAAAAAACGACAACAGTGTGGGGTGCTTGAGTTCGAGTTGATCCAGCAAATCACGCTGAGAGAACGCCTCGGCACCCACAATGTTGATGTGCCGAATACCCGAGTTTTTGCCTTCCTCGACGTTGATTTTAATCGCCACCCGATTCCGTGGCAGCTCTTCCACTTCCGTTTCGATCGTCGACCCGTAACGGCCCTGAGCGACGTACTGGCGTTCAAGCTCCAGTGTCACGCGTTCAAGCGTTGACTGTTTAAAAATTTCGCCTTCCCTAAGCCCTTGGTCGCCAAGTCCTTCTACCAACGCTTCGGTTGGGATCGCTTTGTTGCCGTCGATTTCGAGGCTATCGATAGCTGGCCGCTCAACAAAGGTAAGCACCAGCGCATTGGTGTCGCGTGCCACTGCTATATCGTGAAAGTACCCTGAGTCAAACAAGGTTCGCATGAGCGAACGTACGCCCAGTTCATCGATCGTATCGCCAATATTTATGGGTAACAGGTTAAACACCGTACCCGCTGACACGCGCTGCAAACCTTGCAAGCGAATATCTGCCACCGGAAAACTGTCAGCTCTGGCCGGCATGGCGAGCATTACCAGTGTGGCCAGCAGCACAAAACACAGTCCAAAACGCGTCATAAAGATCCCAGTAGTCGTGAAATGTCGTTGGACAACGCAAGCACCATCAGCCCACCTACCAAAACAATACCAATTTGAAAGCCAATCACTTGCGCACGTTCTGACAAAGGCTTACCACGCAGTAACTCAGCCGTATAAAAAACAATCTGTCCGCCGTCGAGCATCGGAATCGGCATCAGGTTAATAACCCCGAGGCTTAAACTCAGCAGAGCGAGGAGTTGGACATAATAAGTGAGCCCTCGTTCCAACGTAACGCCCGCTACTTGAGCAATAGTTATCGGGCCGCTGAGGTTTTTAGTCGAAACCGCACCGGTAAACATCTTTTTCAGGGTGCCCAGCAACGAAACAATACTGTCGCCCGTTTTGTTGATCGCCAGCGGAATCGACTCGAGCGCACCGAAACTGACGGTACGCACCGCATTTTGGACCCCCACTCTGCCAATCTGGGTGCCAGCGGCATTGGTGACGGCTTCGGGCACCACCGACAACTGCAGACGTTTGCCGCGCCGTTCGACTTCCAGACTCAGCCGAGTGCCCGGATGAACCTCAACAATGGCCACCCATTCTTTCCAGCTGGCAACTGCCTGACCGCCAGCGGCGACAACAAGATCATCAGGCTGCAAACCCGCTTGCTCCGCCGGCGACCCCTCGACAATACCACCCACAACCGCGGGGTATCCGGGGCTAAGCCCAAGTGATTTCGATATTTCAGGGACATCAACGCCACGCTGCCAATCAGTGATCAGCAGATCAAAGGTTGATGTATCTTCGGCACCTGGTAGGCGCGCTGAGAGTTCGATTTTGCCGCTCTCGCCCAGCCTGTCGAGCAGCGCCATACCGATGTCTTGCCAGCCAACCACCGTGGTGCCATCCACTGCGACAATCTGCTCGCCGCCGCGTAAACCGGCTTTGGCCGCAGGTGAGTCCGCCGGTGGGGCCTCTAGAAATGGCAGTGCTGCTGTAGTGCCGGCAACCAACAGCGCCCAAAACAGAACGCCGGTGAGAATAAAGTTTGCAAAGGGGCCACCAAAGGCAATCGCAATACGCCATAGCGGAGACAACATATTATGTGAACGGCCAATAGCGGTTCCGCCATCGCTGTGCGTACCCAGCGGGTCGCGCTCGTCCCACATGCGCAGATAACCGCCCAATGGAATCGCGGCCACAGCCCATTCGGTACCGCGCTTATCTGTCCAAGAGGCAAACGGCTTACCGAAGCCCACGCAGAAACGTAAAATGCGCACACCAGACCATCGGGCAACCAAATAATGCCCAAATTCGTGAATGGTAACGAGAATGCCAAGCGTCAAAATCAACGCCAGCACATTTTGAATCAAACCCATGGTTTACCCTGACTTGTGGGAGCTGAACCAACCCTGAATCCCTGACGGCAAATCATACCGAAAGGGCACAAAATTTGACCGCTATTTTGTTCAGACTAACCAACCGGTCACGACGACCATTAGCGGCAGCACCGCAATGAGCGCGTCAATGCGATCAAGTATGCCGCCATGCCCGGGCAACAGAGTGCCCGAATCTTTTGCGCCCGCTGTACGTTTCAAAATACTTTCAAACAGATCGCCAAAAACCGACACCGCGACCAACACCAGTACCGCCAGAAAATACCCAAGCGGCGCCTGCGCCACATCAGCGACCAGGAAATAGCCGAACGAAAACGCGACTACAGTACCGATCAAACCACCGCCAATGGCCCCTTCCCAGGTTTTGCCCGGCGACACTTTGGGGGCCAGCTTGCGCTTACCCATAGCGCGCCCCACAAAATAGGCCCCAGCATCTGCCCCCCAAACCAGCACGCAAGTCATCACCAGCAGATGCGGGTCAATTGCTTTTAACAACACCATGGCTGTCCATGCCGCCGGCAAGGCAACCAGACCAAACACCACCCATCGAAAATTTCGTCGGACAGAAATTTGTCTGGGGTAGATCAGGACTTCAACAATGGCCCAAAGCCAGCACAACGACGCAACCATCGCCCAATCGCGCTGCAGGTCGGGACGCGTCCAGAGCCAGGCACATAACGCCACGCAAACACTCGCAAACACCACGCCGGTAAGGAGCCTGGTCGCCGGGTTATTACCTAGGGAGGGACTGGTGGACTGAGCATTGGGCGCAAATACCAACCCTGCCCACTCCCAACCGGCCCAGCCAACAATCGCCGCAATCACAAGGGCAAAGCCGCGCACGTCCAGACCGTAAATCGCACCAAGCGCCAAGGGCGCAAGAACCAGTGCCGTGAGAATTCGAATGAGCATGGCTACGCCAAAGTGCCAGCAGGAAAAGCGTAGCTAGCGCCGGCCAAAACGCCGCTGCCGAGTTGCATAGTCTTCAATGGCGTGGGCAAGTTGCTCATCATCAAAATCTGGCCAGTAAGACTCGGTAAAGTAGAGCTCGGTATAGGCAAAGTCCCACAACAGGAAATTGCTGATACGGCGATCTCCGCCAGTGCGCACGCACAGATCAGGCCCAGGCAATCCAGCCAACGACAACCGATCTTCAACCGCACTCTCATCAATTTCCTCGGGAGAAAGCGTACCCGCGGCGACCTCTTCACCCAGTCTGCGAGCTGCCTGGGTAATATCCCAACGGCCGCCATAGTTGATCGCGATCGACAACGTCATACCATCGTTGTCTGCGGTCAGTTTTTCCGCGTTTTCCATCAGCGACTGCAAGTCACTGGAGAACGCAGAGCGGTCACCAATAATAACCAGTCGCACATTGTTCTCGTGCAGTTCAGCAACATCGTCTTCAAGCACACCCTGCATCAACTCAAGCAGCAGGTTTACCTCGCGTGATGGGCGCGACCAATTTTCCGTACTGAAGGCAAACAACGTCAGATAGCGAACGCCATGATCAGCGCAACATTTGGTCACGCGTTTGACGTTCTTCGCGCCCGCGCGGTGACCTGCTGCTCCTGGCAGATGTTTGTTTTTTGCCCAACGGTGATTGCCATCCATAATGATAGCGATGTGCCGCGGCACATCGTTGGCAGGCCGCTCGCTGGTGGATGTTACCGCCGCAGACGGCGCTTTGTCCTTTTCGACGGAGCCCGTCAAGCGCGCTTTCAGACGCTCGCGCAACGTGCCGGTTCGGCGCGCTGACGGTTGCTGCGAAGAGTCTGCCGGTACCTCGCTCACTGCCCTCAGATCTCCAGCAGATCCGTTTCTTTCGCCAACAGCACTTTGTCTATCTCGGCGACGCGCTGATCGGTAATCTTTTGCACAGCATCTTCGCCGCGCTTACCGTCGTCTTCAGCAATTTCTTTTTCTTTCAGCAGCTCGCGAATATCTGCGATTGCATCGCGTCGAATATTGCGGACGGCAACCTTCGCGTTTTCGGCTTCGCCTTTAGCTTGACGCACAAGGTCACGACGGTTTTCTTCAGTTAAGGGTGGCAGTGGCAAGCGGACAACATCTGAGTTGGCAGCAGGCGTAATACCGAGGTCACTCTTGAGAATGGCTTTCTCAATTTCTGGAATCAGATTTTTTTCCCAGGGCGAGATAGTCAAAGTACGGGCATCTTCAACCGAAATGCTGGCAGCCTGGCTGAGCGGTGTCGGCGAGCCGTAGTAATCAATTTCGATGGTATCGAGCAGGCTGGGGTTGGCGCGGCCAGTACGAATTCTAGCGAGGGCACCATGGAAGGTTCCTACGGTCTTGCCCATGCGCTCGTTGGCGTCTTCCTCGATTTCTTTAATCACCGTCGTTCCTGTCTGTCTCAATCAGAGTGGTATCAAGAGCGAGATTATCGCCTGTTCGGATGCCTAGGCATAACCCGCAATGTGACTATTTTGCGCAATTTTACCGATTAGACCTATTTAGGCGGTAATAAGGGTGCCCACGCGCTCGCCACCCACAATACGGGCTAGGGCATTCGGCTCATTCATATCAAACACCACCAGCGGCATTTGATGGTCGCGACACAACGAGAATGCGGTGAGATCCATCACCTTCAAATCACGGCTGATAACTTCGTTATAGCTCAGGGTGTCAAACCGCTCTGCCGTTTTGTCGAGCATAGGGTCGGCGCTATAAACACCATCAACCTTGGTCGCCTTAAGAACAACGTCAGCGGCAATTTCGATGCCCCGCAAACAGGCGGCAGAATCGGTGGTGAAAAATGGGTTGCCGGTACCGGCTGCAAAAATCGCAATTCGGCCCTCTTCCATCGCGCGCAGCGCACCATCCCGGGAATAGCCCTCTGCAATGGTGGCAATCTTGAGAGCCGAGAAGACCTGAGCACCAAGCCCAAGTGTTCGCAGCATGTCGCGAAAGGCCAGCGCGTTCATGACGGTTGCCATCATGCCCATATGGTCACCGGTCACCCGATCCATACCCGCGGCTTGCAGTTCGGCGCCTCGAAACAGGTTACCGCCGCCAAGGACGACCGCCACCTGGGTGCCACCTTCTGCAACGGCCTTAATTTCCCGGGCAATACGCCCCACCACCTCGGGATCAATACCAAATTCACCCTGCCCGGCCAGGGCCTCACCACTCAGCTTCAGCAGGATTCTTTTCATGGTTAGGGCTACTTCTGGTTGTTTGGTAAAAGGCCGCAAAAACCGGGGTCAGAATTCATCCTGACCCCAGAGGTCTGGCTAGTCGTCTTTCTTCAGCTGCGCAGCAACTTCATCGGCAAAGTCGACTGTCACTACTTCGATGCCTTCGCCAACTTCATACCGCACAAAACGTGTGACTTCGGCGCCAGCGTCTTTTAGCAGCTTGCTGACTTTCATGTTGCTGTCTTTGACAAACGGCTGATCGACCAGACTGACTTCAGCGAGGAACTTGCGCACCTTGCCTTCCACCATCTTTTCAACAATCTCAGGTGGCTTGCCACTTTCAGCCGCCTGGCCTGTCGCGATTTCACGCTCTTTGGCAACGGCCGCTTCAGGCACTTCACTCTGGTTGACAACCATCGGACTGCTGGCCGTCACGTGCATCGCAATATCTTTACCCAGCTCAGCATCACCGCCAGTGAGTACCACGAGGGTGCCCTTACGGTTATCACTATGCAGGTAGTGCGAGACAACACCGTCACCCGCATCAACGTAAACTGCACGACGCAGCGAGACGTTTTCGCCAATGGCCTGTACCAGGGTTTCACGCTCAGCATCAATGCCGTCGATCGCCATGATGTCGTCAGTACCCTGCTCAAATATGGCGTCGGTCACCCGCGCCACAAAGGCAATGAACTGCTCATTCTTGGCCGCAAAGTCAGTCTCGATGTTGATTTCAACCATCGCTGCCTTCTTACCGTCAGCAGCAACCTTAAGGCCAAGCAAACCATCCGCCGCCGTACGATCTGCCTTTTTGGCAGCCTTTACGGCGCTTGATTTACGTAAATTATCAATCGCAAGCTCCATGTCGCCGTCCGCTTCGGTCAGCGCTTTTTTGCAATCCATCATGCCGAGGCCAGTGCGCTCGCGCAGCTCCTTGACCTGTGATGCGGTAATCGCCATTTACGCAGCACCCCCTTCTTTATTGGGGGTAGCTGTTGGTGAAGACGCCGCGGGCGCAGCTGGTGGAGTAGCCGCAGGTGCGTCACCGGTCAGTGCAGCCAGCGAAGCAGCGCTGGCAGGCGCATCTTCAGCAGCCGCAGGGGCTGCTGGTGCTTCAGGTGCAGCTACTTCTGCTGCCGCTTCTTCAACTTCAACAAAATCGCCAATAGTCACCTCAGCGCCGGCTTCTTCCTGCCCTTCAGACACGGCATCGGCAACGGCCGCAACGTACAGGCGAATGGCCCGAATCGCGTCGTCATTACCTGGAATCACGTGGTCTACGCCATCTGGGTTACTGTTGGAATCGACAATACCAATAACCGGAATGCCGAGTTTGTTGGCTTCTGAAATAGCAATGTGCTCGTGCTGAACGTCAACAACAAACAGCGCGTCAGGCAAGCCGCCCATGTCTTTAATTCCGCCAAGACTGCGTTCGAGCTTGTCCATCATGCGGGTTCTTTGCAGCGCTTCTTTCTTAGTGAGACGCTCAAAGGTGCCATCGGCCGCTTGAATCTCAAGGTCTTTGAGACGCTTGATCGACTGGCGGATGGTCTTGTAGTTAGTGAGCATGCCACCTAGCCAACGCTGGTCGACAAACGGCATACCGACGCTGGCTGCCTGCTCTGCAATCACCTTGGCTGCTGAGCGCTTAGTGCCCACAAAAAGGATCTTGTTTTTTCGTGCGGCAAGACTCTTGATTTCTTCCAGGGCCACGTTAAAGGCAGGAA
Organism: Pseudomonadales bacterium; assembly: GCA_023300545.1. GTDB lineage: Bacteria > Pseudomonadota > Gammaproteobacteria > Pseudomonadales > Azotimanducaceae > JALZVT01. The sequence continues at coordinate 43,930 of JALZVT010000007.1, read as the reverse complement.
CGGTCTTTTCGAGGTTAATGATATGAATATTATTTCGAGCACCAAAGATGTACGGGGCCATCTTCGGGTTCCAGAAACGGGTTTGGTGACCGAAATGCACGCCGGCCTCCAGCATGTCACGCATACTGACTGTCATAGATTTTTCTCCAAGGGGTTAAGCCTCCGCTGCTCCCATACCCGAACTCGCCTTTCTCAGCGCGCACCCACGGGGATGTGACGAACAACGTGTGGATTTAAGTAAAGTATAGTTAATGCGTTGGGACACCAATCTGGAATATAGCCCGATCATTGCCACAACGCGGCGCGCTTTATACCATGAAGGGCTACGCCGTAAAACACCCTTTAACCGAGTTAACCACTCGATTCTCTAGATCACGCCAAGATGGATAATCTGCCCCTATGACGATCAAGCTGCTGGAACCCGACGAAATCACCAAAATGCGCGCAGCAGGCAAGCTAGCTGCCAGTGTTTTGGACATGATCGGAGAGCACGTCAAGGCAGGCGTCACAACCGGCGAACTCGACCGACTGTGTCATAACTTTATTGTGGACGAGCTGGATTGCATCCCTGCCCCGCTGAACTACACCAACGGCCCAGGCACCCCGCCATTCCCCAAGTCAATCTGTACAAGCGTTAACCATGTGGTTTGCCACGGTATTCCGTCAGACCGCAAAACCTTGAAAAACGGCGATGCGCTGAATATCGACGTCACTGTCATACGCGAGGGCTATTACGGCGATACCAGTAAGATGTTTTTTGTCGGCAAACCCACGGTATTGGCCCAGCGGCTCGTCGCCGTCACCCAAGAGTGCCTCTACAAAGGCATTGCTGAAGTGAAGCCCGGCGCCACCTTAGGCGACATCGGCCACGTCATTCAGCGTCACGCCGAAGGCAGCAATTTCTCCGTCGTCCGGGAGTTTTGCGGGCACGGCATCGGCGACACCTTCCACAGCGAGCCCCAGGTATTGCACTACGGGCGTCGCGGCACCGGCATGACACTCCAAGCCGGCATGGCTTTCACCATCGAGCCCATGATTAACGCCGGCAAACGCCAGGTCAAAATCCTGCCCGACCAGTGGACAGCAGTGACCAAGGATCACAAGCTCTCAGCACAGTGGGAACACACATTGTTGGTCACCGATGACGGTGTTGAGGTCTTAACCGCACGGGACGAAGAAGATTTCTCGTGAGCGAACTCTCTGTGCGGCAGAGAATCAGCGAGGCCGACGCAAAACTCGCTGATCGATTTTGGCAAAGCGCAGAAATCGATGTACTACTGGCCGAGCGTTCCGCCTTGTTCGACGGAATACTTGGTGAACTGTGGGAAAGCCACCTACCGGCTGCTGCTCGAGAGCAGATGGCCCTCTACGCTGTCGGCGGCTACGGCCGTGCTGAACTGCACCCCGGTTCCGACATTGACCTGCTGATTCTCGTCAAACGCCGGGGTAGCTGGACCGGCGAGCTCGAAGCGTTTGTACAGAGGCTGTGGGACCTCGGTTGCGAGATCGGCCACAGTGTTCGCACTGTACGCGATTGTCGCCGCGAGTCTGCTAACGATATCACCACGGCCACCGCCATGTTCGAACGTCGCTTGTTGTTTGGCGACGAAAAACTAACCCGCAGTCTCGATCGCGCCATGGCTGCCAGGCGCCTGTGGCCGAGCGCAAAATTCTTTGCTGCAAAACGTGACGAACAAACTACCCGCCACCAAAATTTTGACAACATCGAGTACGGCCTTGAACCCAACATCAAGTCCTCACCCGGCGGATTGCGCGACCTGCATACCGTCTTCTGGATCGTTCGTCGCGAGTTTGGCACGACCGAAACGAGCCTGCTGCGCGAACAGGGCGTACTCACAGAACAGGAAGAAGAGTGGCTATTAGAAGGTAAACGCTTTTTATCCTGGGTACGCTATGGCCTGCACCTCATTGCAGGGCGTAAAGAAGATCGCCTGCAGTTCGAGTACCAACGCGAACTGGCACAACGTTTTGGCTACGCAGATACCGACGCCAAGCGAGGCGTTGAAGGTTTCATGCAGCTGTATTACCGACACGTGCTAGCACTGCGTGAAGTGAACGACATTGTTCTGCAAACCTTTGAGGAGACCATTGTCCAGGGTTTACGTCGGCCGCGCATGGATGCGATCAACGAGCGCTTTCGGTTACGCAACCATTATATTGAAACAGTGAACTCTGAGGTGTTTGCACAAACACCCAGTGCGTTGCTCGAACTGTTTGTGATCATGTGCAACCGTCAAGGCATTGCCGGTGTGCGCGCAAGCACCATTCGCGAAATTCGCGACAATCTGCATTTGATAGATGATCAGTTTCGCAACGACCCGAAAGTGGTCCAGCTGTTTCTCGATCTGATGCGCGCGCCTTATGCATTGGTCTCGCAACTCACCCGCATGCGACGTTACGGCATTCTCAGCAAATATCTGCCTGAATTCGGCCGTATCGTGGGGCAAATGCAGCACGATCTGTTTCACATCTACACCGTAGATGCACACACCATGACCGTCATTGGCAACATGCGAAAATTTCGCTATCGCAAAGCGGAAGAGACCTACCCTGTTGCGCATGCGTGCGTGCTGTCTGTACCCAAGGTCGAACTGCTTTATATCGCCGGTCTGTATCACGACATTGGTAAAGGACGTGGCGGCGACCACTCGCAACTCGGCGCGGTGGACGCCGCTAAATTTTGCGAACGCCACGGAATCTCTGTAGAAGACACTGATCTGGTGTGCTGGCTGGTGCGCACGCACCTGCTGATGTCCTCAACCGCGCAGCGTAAAGACATTAACGATCCTGATGTCATCGCCGATTTTGCACGAGAAGTGCTCAATAGAGACCGGTTGGATTATCTCTACGCGCTCACTGCCGCAGACATTACGGCAACCAATCCGACGCTGTGGAACAGCTGGCGAGCTACTCTGCTTCGGCAGCTGTATCAGCACACGCGCGGGTTCCTTGAAGAAGGTGCCGTGCGCGATCGCGAAGCCCTGCTCGCGCTAAGTAAAGACGCCATCACAACTGCCTTTTTTTTAAAGAAAGACGGCACCGAGGATTCAAGTGCCCCCTTGCCAGACAATCTTCTCGAAATCGCCGGCGAAGAGTTCTGCTTTCGTTACGAGCCTGACGTGGCCGCCGGCATACTGGTCGCCTGCGCGAGTCATGACATCAACGATGGCCCTATGATTGTTATTCGCGACAGACCCGGACAACTTGCGGGTGAAAGTGTGACGGAAATTCTCGCCTACGCCCACGACCGTATCGGCCTGTTTCGCGACACTGTATCGGTACTTGAAAAGCACAAACTGGCGGTTTTTGATGCGTTTATCCAATCCACCACAGACGATCGCTGCCTAAACGCTTTTATTGTTCTCAACGACGAAGGCGAGTCTCTCGTCACCAGTGGTGCGCATCGCGAACGGGTGCACGCAGCCCTCGAGGTCGCTCTCGGCGAAGGGGTTGCTAGCGCCGATAGCGACACCGCAGAACAGCGCTCCCGGCTGCCCCGCCAACGCCAGCAAATGATCACTCCCAGCAACGTGACGCTACATACACCGAAAGACGCGAGCGTTTCACTGCTGACGGTCATTACCATCGACCGCCCTGGGTTGCTCGCACGACTGGGGGAAATCTTCAATGAGATCGGCATTCTGGTGTGCAGCGCCCGCATTAATACTCTGGGCAATCGAGTGGAAGACTTTTTCGAAATCACTCAGGAAGACGATTCGCCGTTTACCGACCCCGAACAGGTCTACATGATCACCAACAGCATCCGCCAGCGTCTCGATCTGCACTGACAAACGTAACGGCCCCATAGCCATGAGAAGTACCCCATGAATCCAGCGCTGAACAACCTCCAGCTCTACCCGTTTCAGCGCCTCAATGCGCTGAAAGCCGATATCATGCCCCCTGCACATTTGACCCATGTGCCATTGTCCATTGGCGAACCCAAGCACCCTGCTGCTGATTTTTTGGTTGAGGCTCTGTGCGACGAGGCCCTTGTGCGTCAGGGCCTTGGCACTTATCCGGCAACGCTGGGCAGCGAGCAATTACGCGAAGCCATTACCAACTGGGTCGGTCAGCGCTTCGGTGCCAAGCTCGATCCCCACAGCGAAGTTTTACCCGTGAGCGGAACCCGCGAGGCGCTGTTCAGCTTTGGCCAGGCCGTGCTAAGCGGCAAACCCGGAGCGGCCGTGCTGCTGCCCAACCCGTTCTACCAGATCTACGAAGGCGCCACGCTCTTACGCGGCGCCGAGCCGGTGTTTTTACCAACCACCGCAACAACAGGCTACCTACCCGATTTTAGCGCCGTGTCAGCCGCGACCTGGCGACGCTGTGAGTTGGTTTATCTGTGCACACCGGGCAACCCTACGGGCGCCGTGTTAGGGCTCGACGCACTACAGAACCTGCTGGATCTACGAGACCAGTACGGGTTTGTGATTGCGTCCGACGAGTGCTACTCCGAGATCTATAACAACGAGGCAGCACCACCCCCTGGTTTGCTCGAGGCTTGCCGACTCTCAGGCCGGGACGACTACCGCGGCTGTGTTGTGTTCAACAGCCTGTCAAAGCGCTCAAACTTGCCTGGACTGCGTTCCGGCTTTGTCGCTGGTGATGCCCGCTTGCTTGCCCCTTACCTGCAGTACCGCACCTACCATGGCTGTGCGATGCCCGCACACGCGCAAGCGGTGAGCGCTCTCGCTTGGGCAGACGAAGCGCATGTCATTCTCAATCGAGCACTGTATCGGGAGAAATTTTCGGCGGTAACACCGCTGCTCGCCGCACACATGGATGTCACCCAGCCCGAGGCGGCCTTTTTTCTCTGGCCACGCATTCCTGCAGAACTGCACAACGACCAATACAAAGACGATTCTGAGTTTGCAGCCGCCCTGTTTGCCGCCCAGAATGTCACCGTATTGCCCGGCTCATTCCTCAGTAGACGCGGGTCAGACGGCAGCAACCCCGGCAGTAACCACATCCGCATCGCACTGGTCGCACCGCTCGACAATTGCGTGGCCGCAGCAGAGCGCATCGCGGCATTTGTTGCGTAAACTAGGCCACGTACTTAATCGCCCTTAACATCGAATCAACTAACAACTAATGGCTAATAACTAATAACGGACACCACCGATATGACCGAACTCTTCGCCTTTGGCCTTGGCCACGCGAATCGCAACGCAGCTGGCAGCATTCTGGACACCTGGTTTCCAGCGCCCTTGCTGCGCCCTGATAGCGCGACCGCCAGCGCCATTCTGGCCATCACAGGCGCCGGGGTCAGTGACGTCTCGGCGAGCCAAGCAGGCGAGCTGGCGACACTGCTGGCAGCCAGCGGTCATGCAGCAGCAGCACAGTCGGCCCAAGCCTTTGCCGATGCTAACCAAACCGTACTCGCCGTTGCACTCGAGCAAGATGCACCCATCGAATCCACCCCCGAGGCGTATCTGAAGCTGCACTTGCTGTCACATCGGCTAACCTTGCCTAACACACTCAATCTGGATGGCATTTTTGCGCACTTGCCCACCATCGCCTGGACCAACCAGGGCCCGATGGACCCCGCTGAGGTGCCTGCCGCAACACTGCAAGCGCGCTTGGGTGGCACATTGCTGCACGTGCACTCCCTCGACAAATTTCCGCAAATGGCCGATTACGTGCAACCTGCAGGCGTACGCATTGCCAATGCGTCCCGTGTGCGGCTTGGCGCGTATGTCGGTGACGGCACCACCGTCATGCACGAGGGTCAGATCAACTTCAACTCAGGCTCGGTCGGTCCCAACATGGTTGAAGGACGAATTTCCCAAGGCGTTATTCTTGGCGCTAACACCGACCTGGGCGGCAGCGCGAGCACAATGGGCACGCTTTCCGGCGGTGGCAAAGAACGCGTGGCTGTTGGCGAAAACTGTCTGATTGGCGCGAACGCTGGCACCGGCATACCTCTGGGGGATAGATGCACCATCGAAGCCGGCCTGTACATTACTGCGGGCACTATTGTCAGACTGCTGGACGGCAGTGGCGACAGCCGTCAGGTGAAAGCCCGTGATCTTGCCGGCGAGTCTGATTTGCTGTTCATTCGGCACAGCGCGACCGGCGAAGTGCAATGCCGCACCAATCGTTCAGCGATCGAGCTGAACGACGCGCTGCACGCGCACAACTAATGAACACAGAACAGCTTGTCGCGCTCACCAGCGATCTCATTAGCCGCGAATCCGTGACGCCCGAAGACGCCGGTTGCCAACAAAGAATTGGCGATCTGTTAAGCGCTGCAGGGTTTGAATTGCGGCAAATGCCTTTTGGCGATGTCAAAAACCTCTGGGCGACGCACGGTGCTGGAGCGCCCATTGTCGTTTTTGCCGGACACACCGACGTCGTGCCAACCGGCAATCTGTCTGACTGGGACAGCGATCCTTTCACCCCGACCCTAAGAGACGGGCAGCTCTACGGTCGTGGCGCTGCAGATATGAAAGCAAGCCTTGCAGCCATGATTGGAGCCGCTCAAAACGTTGTGGCTGCTAATCCGGAACACAGAGGAACACTCGCGTTCTTGCTGACTTCTGACGAAGAAGGGCCAGCCATTCATGGCACGCGCGCCGTTGTTGAGCAACTGACCAGCGAAGGCTTGTTCATGGACTACTGCGTTGTTGGCGAGCCATCCTCCAGTGAAAAGCTCGGCGACGTTGTGCGCAACGGCCGTCGCGGCTCGCTGAACGCAGAGTTGATTGTGACCGGTGTGCAAGGCCACGTGGCCTACCCCGACACGGTGGAAAATCCGATTCACATGGCAAACGATGTGCTGCGACGAATACTTGATATTCACTGGGACAACGGCAACAACTACTTTCCACCCACCAGCCTTCAGGTCTCGAACATCAACTCCGGAACCGGCGCAACCAATGTCGTTCCTGGTGATCTGCACGCGCGCTTCAATCTGCGTTTCAATACCGAACAAACCGCCACCGGTATCGAGGCACAGATCACTAAAGCACTCGACGGCAGCAACGCCAACTGGCAGATCAACTGGGCGCTGTCAGGCGTCCCCTTTATCACGCCACAAGGCGTTCTTACCGACGCAGTTACCGCAGCGATTCAAACCGCGCGCGGTTATGCACCTGAATTGTCGACCTCAGGTGGTACGTCCGACGGCCGTTTTATTGCGCCAACCGGCACCCAGGTCACCGAGCTTGGACCCTGTAACGCGACGATTCACAAAATCAACGAATGCGTGGCCGTGGCAGACCTCGAGCCCCTGCAGGATATCTACGCCGACATTGCGATCCGGCTACTACAGGCGCCACCGGCGCTCACGCCGTGATCAAGAAGCTGGCGATCGGCCTGGCACTCGCGCTGCTCATTATCGGCATCGCGCTCTGGCAAGCCCCGGCCCGACTGGTGAGCACCGCTTTAGTCAACGCGACCTTGAGTAACGGTGGCGCCGCCGAGATCAAACTACTCGCCCCACGAGGCACGCTCTGGAATGGCTCGGGCCAACTGCTGTTGAACGGCAAGCCGGTTGGCGATGTGTCATGGCAAGTGCAATCGGGTCGATTGCTCGCGCTTGAGGCCGCTGCGGCATGGCAAGTGCGCAACGCCGACTATTCACTTAAGGGCAGTGCCGCATTCGGACGGGATAACCGCATCAACCTACGCAACCTGCGCGGCGTGGTGCGCCAGTCCTTCCTGCGCAACGCCCTTGCTCGATATGACATTATCCCCGTTGGCGACCTCACGATTGAGCGCCTCGATATCACCGACCTACAACTCAATGAGGCCGGCAACTGGCCCCGTCAGGTTTACGCTGAGGGCTCGGCCCAGTGGACCGGCGGCCCCGTAAGCTATCGGCTGGCCGGCCAGAATTCCCACATCGAATTGCCAGCAATGACCGCCCAAATCTCGACGCCCGAGGGCGGCTGGCCAACCCTTGAAGTCTCTGCGCAAGAAACTGGCGCACTATTGATGAACGGGCGGTTAACCCCAACCGGTAGTGCGGCAATTGGCATAACGAGAGGCCTAACCCGATTAACCGGCCAACCATGGCCGGGGAGTGAACCCGATCACGCCATTGTTCTGGAGGTCGAGGAACAGCTTATCTAAACTGTTGTCAGAACTCGTTGAGTCTTGACACTTCAGACCCACCAGCCGGGCCTTGCATAAAGGCCCCTCCACGCAGGTAGCGCAAACGCACATGAACGGACTAACCGCCAGGTCAGCCGACATCGCAAAGCTTCTATTGCTCGTCGGCATCGCCTATACCCTCGCAACAACGGTCTGGCATTTTGTGTCTGGTCCGACGGTTGCCCAACCCGCAGCGCTCACCGATGCGGTGATACGCGACCAACCCGGCACCCCTACGCTCAACTGGCAAGATATCGCCTCGCGTAACATTTTTGGCGTCGCCGGTGCCGCACCCGCCACGACAAAGGTCATCGAAGAAACCAATAAACCCGCCAAAGAGACCCGCTTGCCGCTGACGCTACTGGGTGTGTTCCAGGCTGAACACACCGAAGATTCAGCAGCCATTGTTGCGCAGAAAGGAAAAGCAGGCTTACGTTATGGCGTGGGTCAAACCATGCCAGGCAATGCCGAACTGGTTGAGGTGTACAGCGACCACATCATTCTGCGCCGTGCCGGCGTGCGCGAAACCCTCAGATTTCCCAAGAGCGACGAGATGATCAGCGCTGCGGAAGGCAATGCGGGATCGTCTAGCTCCGCCTCTTCTTCTGGCTCCATCAATTCTCCTGGCTCCGCGAGGGCCAAAATCTCTCCGCCCACCCGGCAAAATGCGCGTAATCGCTCTAACATCTCGGCCGGTCGCCAACGTGCGGATGGCGCACCCAGCTCAGCGAGGGAACTTGTCGCGCAATACGAAGACCAACTCAGGGACGATCCGGAAGGCACACTAAATTCAGTAGGCATTGAGCCGGTAGCTGCGGGCGACGCCCAGGGTTACAAGCTGGGTGGCCTCGCCAATTCCCCTTATCTACGCAACACGGGGCTGCAATCCGGTGATGTGCTGTTATCAGTGAACGGTCAGGCTGTTGGTGACATCCAACAAGATCAGTTGCGAATAGGCAGCCTGTTGGCTGAAGGCACAGCTCGTTTAGAAGTCATGCGCGGCGAACGACGATTTTTTGTAACCGCTGCGCTGAACTAAGACCTGCTCCGCCCTAAAGTAGAATCAGGGTGGAACTAACGACAAGTAATCGGCTCTTATTCAACCTTCGGATTGAGACTTTTGAGCCAAATAAAATGTTCGGTTCAGCCTCAACGACGGGCATAATGCGCACACTTTACTCTGGTGTCGAGTCAAGACCAGAATATAATTTAGATGCTTTCAATAATGAGGGCGAAGAGTTAGCTTGAGTACCTCGACAGATTCTAGGTTTTGCCCAATGCTTGCTATAATGGCACTAAACCGGCAAACCGCGTTCAGAACGTTCGACGCCGCTATGGCTACTAAGCCTGCGTACGAACCAGACCAACAAGACCGAGAAAAGGACACCATCTGCCAATGAAGTTTTCCCTGAGAGCACAGGCGTCCCCCTTCCGAGCGCTCGGCATCGCGCTCCTGTGCGCCACTTTAATGCTCGCACCCGCCCCCGGTATTAATGGCGTAGCGTTTGCCCAGGACCAAACCTGGAAGATCAACGTCAAGAATGCAGACCTTGAAGAGTTTGTCGCCCAGGTCGCCGAGATCACCCAAAAAACCATCGTCGTCGCACCTCAGCTGAAAGGCAAAGTCACCGTTGTGTCGAGCGCTAATCTCGACGACGCCGGCGTTTACACCTTGTTCCTGTCAGTACTGCGTACCCACGGGTATACCGCCGTCCAAAGTGGCGACGGCGGCACCATTCGAGTCGAGCAACAGGCCAAAGGCAAACAGAACCCCGGGGCCAGCGGCGCGCTTGGACGTATTCCAGCAGACGCACTCGTTACCCGTGTGATCTCTGCCCAGAACGTTGAATCCACCGAGCTCATGAAAATTCTGCGGCCACTGATTCCGCAATACGGCCACATTGCAGCGGTGACCACGCCAAACGTGGTGATCATCACGGACCATGCTGACAACATTAAGCGCCTCATTCGCATCATTGGTCAGATTGATGTTGCAGACGAAGAAGAAGTGGTCATGGTGCCTTTAAAAGAAGCTTGGGTAGGCAACGTTGTCGCCCTGCTTGAACAGGTTGCCCCTGAGCAACTCGGCCGTAATGGCAAAGGGCCACAGCGCATTCAATTGATCGCCAACGAACGCAACAATACGTTAGTACTTCGCGGTAAGCCCGATCCCGTCGCAGACATTCTGAAGCTAGTAGAAACTCTGGACCAGCCGGCAACCACCATTGGTTCAACTCAGGTGTTCTATCTGAAGCACGCTGACGCCACCAGCATTGCCGAGATCATCAACGGTCTGATTAGTGAGGGCCCGCGTTCTGGTGGCGCAGAGACTGGCTCGCCCAGTCCTACCTCCATCCAGGCCGACGAGTCACTAAATGCCCTCGTGGTACGCGCCGATCCCGGTGTTATGAGTGAAGTGCAAAGCATTCTCGATAAACTTGATGTACGCCGTACTCAGGTGCTTATTGAAGCAGCTATAGCCGAGATCAGCCTTAACGACGACTTTCTACTGGGCGTCAACCTCGCCACTGTCGACGCCACCGGCAACACCGTACCGTTGATCAACACCACCGCCCCGGGGGGCAGCGGCGTACTTACCAGCCTGCTGACCTCTCTGATACCCACCTCGGCCGACGGTGACCCCAATTTTCTGGCCGGCGTAGCTGCCCTTAGCAACCCTTCACTTGCACTCGCCAAAATAAACCCCGACGGGATTTCCTTTGGCGTTATTCTCGAAGCACTGGCAACCAACCAAAATTCAAACCTGCTCTCCACACCCAGTATTCTTACTCTCGACAACGAAGAAGCACGAATTGTGGTCGGCCAGGAAGTGCCGTTCCTAACAGGCTCATTCACCACCCAAGGCGATGGTGCCACCAACCCGTTCACCACCATCCAACGCGAAGACGTTGCGATTCAGCTAGTAGTAACGCCCCACGTGCATAGCGGCACTTCCGTTCGATTAGAAGTCGCAGCAGAAATCGAAGACGTCGCACCTGCCAACCCAAATGCTGCTGACCTTATAACCAGCAAGCGCACCATCGAAACCACTGTTCTCGCTGAGGATCGCCAAACCATTGTACTGGGCGGCCTGATTCAGGACAACGTGAGTGGCACCGCGACCAAGGTGCCGCTACTTGGCGACATTCCTTTGCTGGGCCGACTGTTTCGCACCGACTCCCGCAATCGTGAAAAGCGCACACTGCTCGTGTTCCTGCGCCCGACGATCATTCGCGATGGCGAAGACGCCAAAGAATTGACTGAGGAAAAATACAGCGGCATCTACGAAGTCGAAATCCGCTCCTCCAACTCGCCAATCGACCAACTGCCAATGAGCGAGCACATGGAGAAAAAACTGTTTCAAAGCCGGGATCTATCCACCAAACGGCTGCGCCGTGGTCTCCGGAACAGAGACTCAAACGACGAATAAGGCCACCGTCCCCATTCGCCGCAGAGTTCCCAGCCAGCGCCAAAACGCTGGCCCTTCTCGGGGTTTTTCGTCAGCATGGCGCCTACACTGAGTTACTTCAGGCGCACTTGGCTGAATTATGGTCGCCAACCAACTATCCCACCGTTTGCAAAACTTCTTCTACCGGCGCAACCGCGCCATTCTGCAGTGGCTGACGCGCCCGTCGAGCACGGGTAAAGAGACGCTACGGCAGGCAACAGAAAATGCCGACGTTGATGTCGTCTACGTGCTGCACTCACGCGGTCTGACCGACCTCATTGTGCTCGACCTGGTCACCGCAGAAAATAACTTCCCAGCCCCCACTGAGTGGCTACCCATCTCGCTGGCGGAAGCGCCCGACGCATCCGACCAGCAAACTACCGTACGGCCCCAGAAACGCTTTTTCTGCCTGAACCGAGCATCGGGACTGGTGTTAGGTCGTCACACGATGCAAAGCCTGTCGCCCGGCCTGATCAACTTACACGCGTTGCTTGAACGTCCGGCGCAACGCCGCGTGCTGCTGGTCCCGGTCACCACCATCTGGGGTCGCATTCCGAACCGGGAACGCTCGATCATGCGGTTGTTGGTTAGCGAACAGTGGAGCGTTACGTCGCGCTTTCGTCGGTTCTTCACTCTGATTTTCAACCGTCGCGATATTCTCCTGCAGTTTGGTCCACCACTGGATTTCAATGAAATTCTAACCAACGACGTGGCCGAAGAACTCGCACCACGACGCACCGCGCGTCTGTTGCGCCGGCGCTTCAGCAATCAGCGCCACTCTGTCCTCGGCCCCGACCTATCACACCAGCGCACCTTGGTAGATCAGATTGTTGCCAGCCGTAACGTCAGCCAAGCCATCACGTCAGTCGCACACGCCGCCTCCGCGAGCGGAAAAAGTGCGCGCGTCAAAGGTCTTGGCAAAACTACCACTCGCAAGCTGCGCGCACGCGCACGGAAAAATGCCGAGTCCATCGCCTCGAACATGTCATACACGGTCATACGGTTGTTCGATGGACTGCTGCGCCTGCTGTGGACTCGCATGTACGACGGCGTCACTATCAACGGCCTCGATCTCGTGCGGGAAAACGCCCAAGAAAACACGCTGATCTATGTGCCCTGCCACCGCAGCCACATTGATTATCTGTTGCTGTCGTACCAACTGTTTCATGCCGGCCTGTCTCTTCCACATATCGCGGCCGGTGAAAACCTGAACATGCCGGTAGTTGGCCCGCTGCTGCGAAGAGGCGGCGCCTTTTTCATGCGTCGCCGCTTTCGGGACGATCGAATTTACAGCGCCGTATTCACCGAGTACCTCTATCAGGTCTATCGCCGCGGACACAGTGTCGAGTATTTCATTGAAGGTGGCCGCTCACGCAGCGGTCGTCTGTTACCTGCCCAAACTGGCATTCTGAACATGACGCTGGAACACAACGAGCGCGGTTTGCCAAAACCACTGGTCTTTGTGCCGGTTTACTTTGCCTACGAGCGTCTTATCGAATCCGGCGCTTATCTAAAAGAACTACGCGGCGAGGAAAAGAAAGGGGAATCACTGGGCGGACTATTTTCGTCTTTGAAACTGTTGCGCCAATCTTTTGGCGAAGTCACCGTTAATTTTGGCTCGCCAATGCAGCTCACCCACTTCATCAAGGAACACGACGATCTACCCCGCAGCCAATTGGCCAAACGACTGGGCCAGGTAATTACGCAAAGCATCAACAACGCGGCTCACGTCACCCCAATCAACCTCGTTTCACTGGTTACTCTGGCAACACCGCGCATTGCGATAGAAGAAGCTGAGCTTTCACTGCAACTGGAATCGATGCTACAAATACTCGACGCCCGCCCGCCTGGTGCCGAATACACGGTTAGCCCCAAAACACCGGCAGAAATAATCGCCTATGTTGAAGAGCTCGACATGCTGCAACGTGAAAGCACCGCCGGCACGACACCAGGTAGCGACATTCTCTCGCACGACCCGGCAACCGCCGTACTCATGACCTGGTATCGCAACAATGTGCTGCATCTACTGGCGCTACCTTCGCTGCTGGCCTGTCTGTTACAAAATCAGCAGCAACCGGTGGCAGAGTCTGAACTACAGCGCATGGTCGCCATCGTGCATCCCTATTTGCAACAAGAGCTGTCTATTCCTGGCAACGCTGAAGAACAAACCAGCCACTGGCTGCGGGCGTTAACCGAGCTGGGCTTACTGCACGCCGAAACCCAGGGCAACATAACCCGCTATAGCCCACCCACCGAAAACGCAGCTGATAGCGCCCATACGCCATCAGCATCGGCAACATCCCACAGCGCCGTGCATCGCTTGCAGGCGCTGTCACAGGTGATTTTACAAACTCTTGAGCGCCACTACATTGTTGTAGCGACGCTCGCTGCAGCCGGACAAGGCGCGCTAACGCGCAGCGAACTCGAAGTGCGCTGTCATGCACAAGCGCAACGGATGTCGCGCCTGCAAGGTTTAAATGCCCCAGAATTTTTTGATATGAAACTGATTAGAGGCATCATCACCCTGTTGTTCAATCGCGGCGTGCTGTTCGCCAACGCTGACGAACGACTCAATTTCAACGAGACCATTCATCAGGTGCATGCAGCGGCAGAATTGGTTATTGACGTCGCGTTTCGCCAAGCTTTGCTACGCGGCTAACTCAGTCACTCGCGGCGTAAATGTCATAACGCACAGACGCACCCACCACCTGTCGATCGGGTGCACGGTCTGCTAACAACGGATCTCGCTTACGCCGCTTGAGCACCACACAGTGCTTAGCCTTCGAACAGGCCAAATCGATCAATTCAACAAGATCTACCAATCCGGGCGGACTGCCTTCGCACAGTTCGGCAAGAAACTGCAGCCGCTTGTTCGGCAAGGCGCCTTTTTTTCGGGGCGGGAACATCGGATCAAGGTAAACAACATCGTAATCACCATGTGAAACTCGATCTAAGGCGCTCAGAGCGTCATCACAGGTTACCTGCAGGCGTTCGGCCATATGCGATGGCACTCTGCGCTTTGCATCGCACAGGAGCGCACAGAGCGCTGGCTGTTGTTCGACACAGTGAACTGTGGCGCCCTCACCGACGAGTGCAAACGCATCCATACCCCAGCCCGCAAAGGCATCCAGCACCCGTGGCGCCCTCAATCCCGTCAAACAAGCGCGCTGCAACTCTGTGCGCGCGCCAACTCGTCGCGTTAGATCGGCCACCACCAGTGCAACACTGTTGGCGCCAAAGGCACCCCGAGCTGCAAATCCACCACGTTCAGAAAATTTGCAGAGCCGCAGTTCGTCGCGCGCAAACACCAATGCAAAGTCGGTTCGCACAGCAAGCGAGCGCAACTCGGACGGCCTCTGTTGTCGACTCTGTTCTTGGACTTGCTGAAGAATTCGCATAGCGTCTTCGCCACTGTGCGGGACGCCCTGAGCACATACCAACAGTGCACTTTCGCCGTGCAACAGTTGTGCTCCCAATTCACGAACACTCGCACGGTCAACGGCTGCACAAAAGACCGCCAACCGGGCTATCACCTCTCGCCCAGCAAGCGTGTTCGTCTGCGGTGCGTCATCCGTCATTGAGCAGCGTCACCCGACGACTTGGGTTTCCAGGGAGTATCACCAGCAACGTAGCGTGGTTGGGCGCCTTCAGGAGGCAAACCGCCTCCAGCCGCGAGCTGCGCTTCGGCAAGCGCCAGCATGTCGCCCACCTGAACCTCTATCGCGTACGCACCAAGTGCACTTGCATCAGCTTGCCCCTCAACCACGCGAACCCAACCAGCCGGCAGCCTCTGTTGCGCCACTTGCGCGTCTTCCAACAGCACATCGTCGTTGGTCAGATTTAAAGCCTGGCTAGCCTCCGCGTCAGGCGTCGCTGCAAATTCGGCAAGATAAACGTAGTTCCGGCGCGACCGCAAAATGGTTTGAAAGCCAAGGGGGGGTTGGGGGGATTCGGGAGCTTGAAGGGGCTTCTGATCCGCGAATTGACGCCGAGCAGAGCTCGCTAATAATCGCGACGAGCTCAATGGAATCACGCTCGCGCCGGCTGCGATCGCGAGCGCCTGACAGGCCGCGGCACTGATCCGAATACCGGTAAATGACCCCGGCCCCGCCGTAAAACCAATCGCGGTGAGGTCTCTTGGGGACAGATTCGCCTCGACAAACAGGTCGTCGAGCATCTGTAGCAGATGCTCGTTATGCGCCCGCGGAATCGAGCGTGTATTCTCAAACACCTTGCCGCCGACTGACAGAGCTAGCGCGCAGCGATCTGTGGCTGTATCAAGCACCAGCAATGTCATACTTTTCCAAACTCTGTGTGCAACGATCGAAATACTATTGAAGCCACTAGATGCCACTTTTAACGCAATGAGGACAGCCGCTATTGTGCCGTTAACCATCGATGAAGCGCTAGACAAGCTTCGCGAACTTATCTCTCCCGCCCAGCAACAGCCTGAAAAGGTCGCTGTTGCCGAGGCGCTCAATATGGTCATCGCCCAAGACACGTTTAGCCCCATCGCGGTGCCCGGATTTGCGAACTCGGCGATGGACGGCTACGCGGTACGCCATAGCGATTTGCAAGGCGACCAAACCCGGCTTGCCGTCCAAGGTGAAAGTCTGGCCGGCCATCCCTATAACGGCACCTTGGCTAAGGCGAGCGCCGTGCGCATCTTTACGGGCGCGGCACTGCCAGAGGGTGCTGACACTATTATCATTCAGGAAAATACCTCTAGGCCCTCTGCAAACAGCGTACTAATAAACGGCAACTCGAAGGCTTTTGCCTATGTCCGCAACCTGGGCCATGACATCGCGCAGGGCAGTCTTCTGCTCGAAAAAGGCACTTCGTTACGCCCATTTGAGCTCGCCGCCGCCACCACCAGCGGTTTAACTCATGTGAATGTCGCACCAAAATTGCGGATTGGCGTGTTTGCCACGGGCGACGAGCTAAAAGCGCCCGGTACACCTCTTGAAACGGGGGAAATCTATGAGTCGAACCGAGTGGCTATCATCAGCCTGCTGCAGAACTTACCTGTCGAGATCACTAATCTGGGCATTCTGCCGGACAACGCTCTCGCAACGCAGAACGCCCTAACCGAAGCCGCACTCAACCACGACGCACTCATCACAAGCGGTGGTGTCTCTGTTGGCGACGCCGATTTTGTGCGTGACGCCATCGAAACCCTTGGTGCGGTGGATTTCTGGCGCCTGAACCTGCGCCCGGGGAAACCCTTTGCCTTTGGTCACATCAACACAGCCACTACAGACCAGGCCACCAAAAAATGCCTGATCTTTGGTTTGCCCGGCAACCCTGTCTCCACCATCGTTACCTTGTTGCTGCTGGTGAAACCGGCGTTGTGGCACATGGCAGGCGCCAGTGATGCTGAGCAGAGCTTAAGGCAAAATGCTGTGCGGGTGCCGCTGGCACAACCGACCGCGCACAGCCTAGGACGCCACGAGTATCAACGCGGCCGACTTGAATATTCAGAAGGGTTGACTCGGGTTCATACAACCTCAGATCAAAGTTCGAACCGATTGCAGAGTTTTAGAACCGCGAACTGTTTGTTTTTATTGCCCGGAGATGTGGCCGAATTGACCGAGGGCGATTTGGTGGAAGTATTGCCGTTTTCAGGCCTGGTATAGACCGAATAAACTAGCGACACGCCGCGCAATGAACGCGACATGTCACTGGCAGTAACGGCAGACGTTTGCCCGCTGTTACTGCACTTTCTCGAGTCGCTCTACTTCTTGGCGCGACGCTTACGCTTAGGCTTAGACAGCGCTTTGATTTTCTTCGCCGCAGCTGCTGCACGCTTCTTAGACTTACGTCCTTCAGCACGTGCAAGTTCAGCACTCTTCTTGGCTTCGAATTTCTTCACGGCGTCAGCAAGCTTAGACGCATTGCTCTTCGCAGCGGCGGCATCAGCCTTCGCTACTGCAGCAGCAATTGCGGCTACGCGTGCTTTCAGCTTGTCAGCTTTCTGTGCTGCAGACAGAGACGCGCGCGCTTTCACACTTGCTGCTCTTGCCTTCGACACACGACCAGCAACTCGCTTCGCCGCTGCGCGTGCGCGCTTGGCTCCACTCTTGTCGCCTTTCTTGCCAGACTTTTTGGCTTTTGCGGCGGCGGCTTTTACAGCACGCTGCGCAGCAGCTTGAGCTTTACGCTCTTTAGTCAGGGTTGCTTCAGCTTTTTTTACTGCTCCGGCTGACCGCACAGTAGCGGGCGACGCGGCTACAGCAGCAGCCTTGCGCTTGGCAGGTGCTTTAGCTTTGCGCTTTGCTACTGCTCTCTTCGCAGGCTTGCGCTTGGCCGCAGTCTTCTTGCGCGCGGGCGAACGCTTGGCTGCGCTCTTCTTTGCTGGCGACTTACGCTTAGCGGCAGCTTTACGTTTTGCTCTAGGCATACTTTTCTCCTCGGCGTTTACATTAAGTAAGATCGCTGCAGTACAAAGAACAAAAAGAACAAACTGCGTTCTCAAAGTTCACTTCTATTCCCTTAGTAGATTTGGAAATAAAAATACTACTGACAACAATCAGTTGCGCATCATACTTACTTGAAAAGTTTTTTCACGCAGTTTTTTCGAAAAATTTCAAGGGTTCGAAGGAGAAATATTGGATAAAATTGTGTCGCGAACCGAATTCACCGCCCCAACACCGCTAACACCAATGTATCTGAGGTGCTTTTCTTCGGCTCTGGCGGAATAAAAAGCGACTAATGGGTGCGTTTGCTCATGATAAACGCGTAACCGATCACGGACAGTCGCTTCTTTATCGTCTTCACGCTGAATAAGCTCTTCACCGGTTTGATCGTCTTTACCCGCCACTTTTGGCGGATTAAATTCGGTGTGATAAACCCGACCGGAGCCGGAATGCACCCGGCGACCGCCAAGACGGTTCACAATATGCTCATCAGGAACCTGAATCTCCACGACACACTCAAGGTCAATTTTGGCGTCAACTAACGCCTGAGCTTGCACAATAGTCCGCGGAAACCCATCAAACAGAAAACCGTTTGCACAGTCGTCCTGGGCAATTCGTTCTTCTACCAACGCAATAATAATTTCGTCAGAAACCAACGAACCTTCGTCCATGACTTTCTTAACGCGTTTGCCAAGGTCTGACTCCGCGGCAACCGCGGCGCGCAACATGTCGCCGGTTGAAATCTGTGGAACGCCAAGCGACTCACAAATGAACTGTGCCTGTGTACCTTTGCCTGCTCCTGGCGGCCCCAATAAAATCAATCGCATGACGGTCTCCTGTAAACGCGTTCGTGATTCGAGTTTTCGAAAAGCGAAGCCTGTCATTGTCGGCTGAAATGACAGACAACGCCAAGTTTTTGTTCAGGGCACAGCGATTAGGCCCGTTAGTCGAGGCGTGTGACCCGCAATACATCAGGCACCAACAGCAGCTTGCCAAGCACCAGCGCCAGGCGGGTCAGCGATACTGTTTCACAATCCAGCTGCACATCTACTTCGGCAAGAGCTGCAGCAGATTCCCCATCAAGCTTGGCCTTAGTACCGATAAGCCCTACTCCAGCTTGCCCTAACACCTGCGTAATATCCCGCAACAACCCCTGTCGGTTACGCCCACGAATACCTATCCGCACCCCTTCTTTACCTGCATTGCGCTCCCAATTTAAGGCAATAACCCGCAACGGATGTTCCCGCGCAGCCTGTTGAAAAATCACGCAACTCGAATTGTGTGCAACAACCGCATCAGCCTCATCAAGATAACCGACAATGCTGTCGCGTTCCTGCGGTCGGCAGCATAGGCCCAGCCCGATGGGCCAGGCGTGCCCCGCGATGTAGACGTGAGCCCGCAGTCCGCCGCCCTCCCCCGGAGCCGCTGGCAGCGTGAGTCCAGTCGCCCGATACGGCGTTGGCACCCGCAACAAAACATCACCGACACCCAACTCGCCGCGCCCCAAAGCGACGAACAGCGCTTCTCGATTGGGTAAAGCCAGCTGATCGGCGACCGCATAGGCATCGAGTGTCATTGCCAGGCGGTCTTCACCCATGCGCCACATGCGCTCCCCTAATGCCACGCTATAGGCCCGGTCCTGTCGACGAAACCAGTTGAGTATTTTCACCCGGGCTCGCGCAGTTCGAACAAAACCCAAGACAGGTTCGAGCCAGTCGCGTTCAGGTTCAGCGTGATTAGCAGTGACTATCTCAACCTGCTGACCGGTTTGCAGGGGTTCCGACAGCGGATAGGGCAAGCCATCGACAATTGCACCTCGAGCTTGGTGACCAATATCCGTGTGGACTCGGTAGGCAAAGTCGATAGGTGTCGCGTCACGAGGTAAATCGAGCACATGCCCGTGCGGCGTAGACACGTAGATACGAACATCGTCGAACCCCTGCGCCAGCAAGGTTTCGAACTGACCTTCGCCAGCATCATGCCACTCGAGCAGCTGGCGCAGCCAGACAATGCGCTCGGTGGGCATCTCCCGACTCAGAACGCCGGATGCGTCCTTGTAGGTCCAATGAGCGCAGACCCCAAATTCGGCTTCAGAATGCATTCGTTCAGTGCGAATCTGCACCTCAAGAATTTGGCCTTGAGGACCAACCACCGCCGTGTGAATAGACTGATACCCATTTTCTTTCGGATTAGCAATATAGTCATCAAATTCTTCCGGCAGGTGATGCCAAGCCGCGTGAATGACGCCAAGCGCGCGATAACAATCCGCAGGCGTGGCGACAATGATGCGCAGCGCCCGTGTGTCATACACCTCACCAAGTTTCAAATCTTTCTGCTGCATTTTGCGCCAAATGCTGTAGATGTGTTTTGCGCGCCCAGTCACCTGAGCCGTAAGGCCCGACTTTTCCAGCAGCTTGCGCGACTCATCAACCAAAGCAGTTACTTTCTGCTCCCGATCATCACGTCGACCATCAAGCTGTCGAGCCACATCCATATAGATTTCGGGTTCCAGGTAGCGAAATCCAAGATCTTCGATAGCCCACTTCAAGCGCCAAAGCCCAAGACGGGCTGCCAGCGGCGCAAACAGCGACAAACTTTCACGGCCAAGGCGCTCGCGCCGAGTCACACTCGCATTTTTCGCGAACCGCAAAACAACAACTCGTTCCGCCAGCTTGATTAGCGCAACGCGCGCATCGTTAATCAACGACTCAAGCAACAACCGGACGTTTTGTACTTGATCTTCAGAATTGCTGAGCTGCATCGGATCATCGCGCAACGACATGCGGCTGGCTTCGCCCAATCGGTCAAGCGACGCGACCAACTCAAGTCGTTCAGGAGTCAACAGTCCACGAGCACTCGCCACATCAAGCGCGTTTTCGCGCCAAGCGCGATACACCAGACCAACAACAAGCGCATCGATATCGAGTCGCAGTTCGAGCAGCAGTTGAGCCAAATCGACTCCAGCTTCCAGCAACTCAAGATTATCGAGGCTCGACAATAACCGCAGCGCCTCCAACAACACCTGATGATCCAGTTGCGGATACTCAGCACACACCAGCGCGTGCCAGGCAGCAACGTCGACCCTGCCTTGACTCGTGCGTGGTAAGGCTTCGCGTACCCTAACCATGGCGACGGAATATACCGAGCGTTTCTACATGCGCGGTGTGCGGGAACATGTCGTAAATGCCCACTTCATCTAAAGTAAAACCATGCTTAAGCAATACAGCGGCATCACTTGCGAAGGTTGCAGGGTTACAAGACACATACGCAACGTCCGAAACCCCAGGATCAAGCCAACTCGATAGAGCAGGTCCCGCTCCACTCCGTGGCGGATCCAACACCAGCGCATCTAGGTTGGTCACGTCTGCAATCGGTAGCTTCTGCTTCTTGTCACCAGGCAGGTTATACAGATCAGCCACTTCAAAGCGCGTACGCCCCGCCAGCCCGTTACGTGTAGCGTTTAAGCGCGCTCGGTCTATCGCTGCGCTCGCCGCCTCCCAGCCGGTCACTTGGGCACCAGATCGCGCCAGTGGCAAGGAGAAATTTCCGATTCCACAAAACAGATCACCGATACGCTTCCCTGGCCTGGGCTGCAGCGCTGTATTCACAGCTCTCACCAGAGCCGCGTTGATGTAGGCGTTAACCTGAACAAAGTCGGTCACCGAGAATTCTAGATTCAAACCAAACTCAGACAGCGAATAATTCAGCAACGGCGCATGGGAGCTAAGCGGCTGCAACGTGTCATAACCGCCTGACTGGGTGTACACCCAGATCCGATGCTGTTGTTCAAACTCACCCAACAAACGGACATCAGCCACAGCAAGCGGTTCGAGGTGCCGGACGACCAGTGCGATGTCCGTATCACCCGCAGCGGTTTCAATTTGCGGAATTGCTGCAGGAATCGATAACTTGCCAATAAGTTCTGCAAGCGGCGCAAACAGTCTGTCAAAGGGCGGCGCTAGCGCAAGACAGTTATCCATCTTAACAATCCGACCGCCGAAGGCCTCACGAAAGCCGACCAACTGCATGTCATACAAACGACGCACACCCAATCGCGCTTTGCGACGATAGCCAAACTGTGGGCTTCCAACCGCCGGTCGCAATTGCGTATAGCCGACGTTGTTAAAGGCTAGGTCTTGCAGCAGCCCAGCCTGTTTGTGTGCCAGCTGCGCGGCATATTCCATATGTTGCAACGCGCAACCACCACAGCGCGGGAAGAATTCACAGGGCGGAGTTTGTCGTAGCGGCGATGCGTTGTCGGTAATCGTCTCGGCGACCGCCAGCGCTGCGCCTTTACGCTTACCTACCGTTCGAGCAATGAGTTGCTCATCGGGCAATGCGCCTTTAACCCGAACTCGCTTTTCACCAAATTGGGCAACCCCAACGCCATCAGCGTCAAGGGCCTCGATCTGCAACTCAAGAGTGGGCGGGAAACGTTTGCGACTCATCAGATTTTACTACTCGAAGCGATTACTACACTGGCGATCACAAGGTCGCCCTCGTCGGCTAGCGACACAAACAACTCACCACCATCAATCTTGTGCAGCCGCTGCAGTGCCGCATCAAATACAGCTAGCAAGGGAGCGCCAGATACCGGCTTGCGACTCAGACGCAATTGCGGCCAGTAAACCCCTGCGCCCATACCGGTACCCAATGCCTTCGCAGCAGCCTCTTTCACCGCAAAATATTTTGCGAGATCGTTAACCTGCGAACCGCGCTGCACATAATCTTCGAACTCGGCATCACTGAGTATTTTACGTGCAAAGCGTTCGGGGTGACGCGCTTGGGTCTGTTTTATTCGTGCCACACTGACCAGATCAACACCGTGCCCAGCAATCATGAACCCAACACTCGCCCAGAACTCACAGGACGCAGTAGCTCGCGACTGGCCAAAGGCCGGTCACCGAGGTGCGGGCGCAATGCCGCCTGAAATATTTTACGAGCGGCTTCCCGAACCTTTCGGGCCCGGAAATCGCCGATGTAGATCGACGTCAGCGTCGCCCCATACCAAACGGTATCGCCCGACAGCCGTTGTGACGGCACAAATCCTCGCTCAGTACGGAACTCATAACAAAGATCCGGCTCGAGCGGCTCGCCCGTTTCGCCGTTGCAGGTAAGATCTGGCAGGTAGCCACACTCCTGCAGTAGCGCCGATTCGAATTTGCGCAGAGCAACACTCATTGGACCATCACCCGCCAATGCCTCCACTGTGCCCGCGTATATCTCGTACAGATAGTCATGCACGTCCAGTGGCTGAGTCATGCGCATCAGTAACTCGTTCACATAAAAGCCACAGGCTAGGCGGTCGCCGGTAAGTCCCATGCTAGGAGCCAGCTCGCAATCCGTAAGCGTAAACAATGGCCCTCGCCCTACCCATGACACGAGACAGGCAACAAATTGTCGTGGCGGCGTACTATTCTTGCGCCCGCGAACCCCATTAGCGACCAGCGTGACGCGGCCGTATTGACGAGTAAACAGTTCGACCAACAGGCTTGTTTCTTTGTAGGGGCGCGTGTGGAGCACATACGCTGGCACCTGATTCACTTTCACTGGGTTGGCTCGCTGGTTACTCGTAACCTAAGTGGGAAAGACTCCGCTCATCGTCAGTCCAATTGGCCCGCACTTTGACCCACAGGCGCAGCATTACCTTACGCTGGAGCAACGTTTCAATATCTGCTCTTGCGTCTATACCAATGCCTTTCATGCGTTCGCCACCTTTACCAATCATGATCTGCTTCTGACCCGCTCGCTCAACATAAACAACCGCATGAATATCAAGCACCTTATCGCCTTCGACATAGCGCTCAATAGCCACCGTAGACCGATGCGGCAGCTCGTCGCCTAGCCGTCGCATCAACTTTTCACGAACGATTTCAGAAACTAAAAAGCGCTCACTGCGATCGGTTATCTGATCTTCGGCAAACATGTGCATGCCTTCCGGCAGGTAGCCAAAGATCAGCGCGCGCAGCTCTTCCAGACCAGTTTTCTTCAGTGCCGCGACAGAAATGATTTCAGTGAAGCTATGACGTTCGGCAGTTTGCGCCATAACAGGTAGAACCATCTCGCGCTTGTCCAGCAAGTCGGTTTTGTTAATAACGGCAACCACCGGACACTTTGCTTTCTTAACGTGCTCTAGCACCAGCTCGTCTTCCGCGGTCCAACGGTTGGCTTCAAACAAAAACAAGGCCAGATCCACGTCGGCTAATACTGAAGTTGCGGTTCTTACCATATAGCGATTAATCGCCCTGCCGCCAGCCGTTGCATGAATACCGGGGGTATCAACATAAATAGCCTGTCCATCACCCTGGGTATCTACACCAAGCAAGTTATGCCGAGTGGTTTGCGGCTTGCGTGATGTGATTGCAATTTTCTGCCCGAGCAGATGGTTCATCAGCGTCGACTTACCCACGTTGGGCCGACCAAGAATAGCAACATAGCCACAGTTGGTTTTAAGTGGCGGTGGCAGGTCGGCGTCCTGTTCGCTCATAAGGATTTTCCGAGCAGCTCAAGCAGGTTGCCTGCGGCTTGCTGTTCTGCGGCGCGACGTGAAGACGCAACACCTGTTGCGCTTACTATCTGATCATTCACGGCACTCTCACTCTTCATTTTTGAACCTTCCGGTAACACACAACTAACTTCAAACGAGCGCGCGTGATCGGCTCCGGTGGTATTTTCTACAACGTACACAGGCAACGCAGCCCCGTTGCCCTGCAACAATTCTTGTAGGCGAGTTTTAGGGTCTTTGCTAACCACTACTGTATCGAGACGCTTGCGAAACAGTCGCTTTAGCAACGCCTCGGCGGCTGGAAAACCAGCATCCAGAAAAACGGCGCCAATAACCGCCTCAAAAGCATCTGCCAGAATGGAACTGCGGTCATGACCGCCGCTGCGCAACTCTCCAGACCCAAGGTCGATAGCGCGCCCGAGGTCGAGTTCGCGAGCAATGCCAGCAAGCGCATCACGGCGCACTAAGGTAGCCCGCATCAGCGACAGGCCATCTTCCTGGGCTTCTGGATAGCGCCGATACAGTTCGTCAGCAACTACCAACCCAACAACGGCGTCCCCAAGAAACTCCAGCCGCTCGTTGTTTAGGGCACCAGCACTCTTGTGCCGCAAGGCCTGCGTTAGCAGTTCAGGCTGGTGAAACTGAACGTCCAGCAATCGGCAAACCCGATCAGTCTCTTTATTTAATGCCGGGCTGATCTCTACGCCTCTCTCAGCAACGCGAGACACCAACTAAAACTGGTAGTCTTTCTTAAAAACCAGCACAACGTCGACATTGCCAAAGAGGTTTTCACGAATCTCGTAGTCCATAACGACTTTGGTCAGCGAGGGTGTACGCTCGATTTCAATAATATCCGCGCTTTTCAGGGTGCGGATGCTGTTCACCTTCAGGCCCTTGTTGACGGTCTCGTGCATCTTTTTCTTGTTCGGTCCGCGCCACACTTCAGGACTTACACCATCGAGAATGTTGGTAACCGCGCGGTTGTCCATGTAGTGCGGTACAACTTTGAGAGAGATGCTCACAGCAAATGCCGCCGCCCCAAGCACGACCAGCCAACCAAACATGCTCATACCAGTCTGTCGGCGCATAGACTGCATAGAATGCCGTGCGTGAGCACTGCGTATTGAATCGGCGATTAGGTGTGAATTAGTCTGCGGCATTGCAACTCCGTTTTGTTCTTGTCCTGGTAGGGTGTTGGACGGTTTTGGTCGTTTAGAGAATTTTCTGATTTCGTTCAAAACTGGGCACTGACAGACCGGGCATGTGCATCCAAATCGCAAAAGCCCGCCCCACAATGTTGGCCTCGGGTACAAATGCCAGCGCCGGGTTGTTCGTGGCCTCTCCCCAACGTCGGCTATCGAGACTCGCTCCTCGATTATCGCCCATCATAAAATAGTGGTCAGCCGGCACCTGCCATTCCTGGGCTGGCTCAAGCCCTGGATAGCGCCACACCGGATGCGCGACGTCGCCAAGTTGCTCAGTGTACTCCCGAACCGGAACTCGTTGACCGGAATTGCCGTAACTCAGCTCGAATTCGCGCTCTAGCCTATACGAAACTCTCTCATCATTAATGTATAAGGTTTTGTTTTTATAGGCTATTTTGTCACCAGGCAAGCCAACAACCCGTTTAATGAAGTACTCATCTTTGTGCTGTGGCACAAACACCATCACGTCACCCCGCGCCGGCCTGCCCACATCAATGATCTTGGTCCCGATCACAGGCAAACGTACGCCATAGGTGTACTTATTCACCAGAATAAAGTCACCGACCTCAAGCGTTGGCACCATCGATTCTGAGGGTATCTGATAGGGCTCAACCAGAAAGCTGCGCAAAAACAGCACCACAAACAACACGGGGAAAAACGACCCGGCGTACTCCACCAGCAAGGGCGGGGCCAGTTCCGGCTGCGCTTCGAGATCAAGCGGCAATCCGGGATTGCGCTGCTGCCACGCCGCCTGCTGCTCAAGCCGCGCTGGCCGCCAGGCAAACCGATCAATCAGCCATATCACACCGCTGACAAACACAGCGCTGGTCAGAATCAGCGGAAAGTCCACTAACGATCGACCTTCAAAACCGCAAGAAAGGCGTCCTGCGGAATTTCGACACTGCCCACCTGCTTCATGCGCTTTTTACCGGCCTTCTGTTTTTCAAGCAGCTTCTTCTTGCGAGTAATATCACCGCCGTAACACTTGGCCGTCACGTTTTTACGCAACGCCTTAACCGTCTGACGAGCAATGATGTGGCCGCCAATTGCGGCTTGAATCGCCACATCGAACATTTGTCGGGGAATCAGCTCTTTCATCTTTTCAGCCAGTGAGCGGCCCCTGCTCTGGGCGTCATCACGATGCACAATCATCGCCAGCGCATCGACCTTCTCACTGTTGATTAATATATCGAGCCGCACCAAAGGCGCTGCTGAGAATTCTTTAAACGCGTAATCGAGCGATGCATAACCACGGCTAACAGACTTCAACCGATCGAAGAAATCGAGCACAACCTCAGCCATCGGCATGGAGTAGGTCATAGACACCTGCCCCGACGAGAACATCATGTTGGTTTGCACCCCACGTCGCTCAACGCACAAGGTAATCACGTTACCCACATAGTCCTGAGGCACAAGAATATTGACCTCGGCCATAGGCTCGCGCATTTCTTGCACGTTATCGGGCAACCGCGAGGGGTTATCAACCATAAGCGCCTCGCCCTTGTTATCGATCACTTCGTAAACAACGGTTGGCGCGCTAGTGATCAGGTCAAGATTGTATTCACGCTCGAGCCGCTCCTGGATAATTTCCATGTGCAGCATGCCGAGGAAACCACAGCGAAAACCAAAGCCAAGCGCGTCTGAGCTTTCGGGTTCGTAGTACAGCGATGCGTCGTTCAAAGTCAGCTTGCCAAGTGCTTCGCGGAAGTTCTCAAAATCTTCGGAGTTAACCGGGAACAGTCCGGCATAAACCTGAGGCTTCACCTTGGAAAAACCAGGCAATGGCTCAACATCGGGATCCCGTGCGCTAACAATGGTATCGCCTACGGGCGCGCCTCGAATGTCCTTGATGCCGGCAACCACATAGCCCACCTCACCCGCTTCCAGAATTTTATCTGGCGCGCGCTTGGGCGTGAAGCGCCCAAGGTCATCAACCACCTGAGCCTTGCCTACTGACTTCATAATGATCTTCTCGCCCTTATTCAGGGTGCCCTGCATGACCCGAATCAGCGATACGATGCCAAGATAGTTATCGAACCAGGAATCAATGATCAACGCCTGCAGCGGGGCATCACGATCCCCGACCGGTGCCGGAATCACCGCCACCAACTGTTCGAGCAGATCATCAACACCGAGGCCGGTCTTGGCGCTGATGTGCAGAGCATTGTCAGCCGGAACGCCAATAATCTCTTCGATTTCAGCGGCGACCTTTTCGGGGTCTGCCTGGGGCAAATCCATTTTATTGAGCACCGGCAGCACTTCGAGCCCCTGCTCAATCGCGGTGTAACAGTTTGCGACTGACTGGGCCTCTACGCCCTGTGCCGCATCCACGACCAGCAACGCCCCTTCACAGGCCGCTAGAGAGCGTGACACCTCGTAACTGAAGTCGACATGGCCGGGAGTATCAATGAAATTGAGCTGATAGGTGTCGCCGTCTTTGGCGGTGTAGTGCAGCGTGACACTCTGGGCCTTGATGGTAATGCCCCGCTCGCGCTCCAGGTCCATCGAATCCAATACCTGAGCTTCCATTTCCCGGGAGGACAGCCCGCCACAGAGCTGTATCAACCGATCGGCAAGCGTGGACTTGCCATGATCGATATGCGCGATGATGGAGAAATTTCGAATGTGGTCGATGTCAGACACGCCTGATGGCCTCAGCTATCGGCCCTGACGGGAAGCGTCAGATGGCCGCAAAAAAGCCGGCGGAGTGTAGCGAAATAAGGCCGCCAGCGCACCCAAGTGCTTGAAATACCGGGTCAGAAGTCATTCTGACCCGGTTGCTTTCAGCCTTCGGCGTGGCTCAGCCCAACCCCAGAAGAGGCCTAGTCAGCGGGTACTTTTAGAGCCCTAAAGGTCGGCGTACCGTTGCGCACGATCAACACGGGCACCGATTTCCCGGATTCCAGGCCATCGACCAACTTGGTAAAGCCGGTAATGGACTCCACCGGCTTGTTGGCAAGGCGCGTGATGATATCCCCGGGTGCTATACCCGCTTCTGCCGCTGCACCCTGAGCCGCGGTTACCCGTACCCCCTGAGTGACGTTTAGCCGCTCAAGGGCGGCTGCGGGTACAGCCTCAACAGTCAATCCGAGCCTGCTTGGTGCCGAATCAGGGCCTGCCTCGCCGGCTGAGCCAACAATCGGATTGCCGGAATCGGCTAACTCACCAATCTTTATCTTCAAGCGTTTGGACTTACCGGCACGAACCACACTGACGGCGGCGGTGCTGCCCGCCCGAGTACGCCCGACTAGGTGTGGCAGATCGGAAGAAAGATCCACCTCTTCGCCATTAAACGTGGTGATGATATCGCCGGCTTGAATGCCGCCTTTGGCAGCGGGTCCGTCAGGAAGCACCTGGGCAACCAGTGCGCCACCAGGCTTTTTCAAGCCAAAGCTCTCTGCAAGTTCACGGTCGACATCCTGGATGACAACACCCAGCCAGCCACGCGACACGCGCCCATCTTTCTTCAGCTGATCAGCCACCTCCATTGCGACATCGATTGGAATCGCAAAGGACACCCCCATAAAACCACCAGAGCGGGTGTAGATCTGAGAATTGATGCCAATCACTTCACCGTTGAGATTAAACAGCGGGCCGCCGGAGTTACCCGGGTTTATAGCAACGTCGGTTTGAATAAACGGGACGTAGTTTTCGTTATTTTCGGTGGGCAAACTACGGCCTTTGGCGCTGACTATGCCGGCGGTGACGGAGTAGTCGAAACCAAACGGCGAACCAATCGCCAACACCCATTCGCCCACTTTCAGCTTGTCCGAATTACCCAGCTTAACGACGGGTAGATTCTTCGCGTTGATTTTCAATACAGCCAGATCAGAGCGTGGATCAGCTCCCACTAGTTCGGCTTCAAGTTCGCGCCGATCATTCAACCGAACCACAATCTTGTCTGCGTTTTCGACCACATGATTATTCGTGAGCACGTAGCCGTCAGCAGAGACGATAAAACCACTACCCAGCGAACGCGGCGCGTTTGGTGTACGGCCTTCAGGACCGCCGCCATCGGGGAAGAAGCGCTTGAAGAACTCATCGAGCTGCTCGTTTCCTGAATCTCGGTTTCGCGGCGACGCACTCTGTTCGGTGGAAATATTCACCACCGCCGGAGAGTTTTGCTCAACAAGCTTAGTGAAATCCGGCAGCTCGGCTGCGGACGAGCCAACTGCCAGCATCGACACTGCGACGCCCAGGCACCAGCTGGCGACAAGCCCGCGTTGTGAGCGACTGAACATACCGTTAGAGAAGATTCGAAGCACTGCGCTTCCTCCTGTTGGTTTTAGTGGGTTTTAACTGAAACAAGTTTTTCAACCTTTACACCTGCAAACTCGTTGGCGGGATCATTTACAGGCCTTGCAGATTAAGACCGTCGACCCTGCTAATTGTTCAACAATCCGCAGTATCTATCGCCAGACTCTCAGACACCACGGTTAGTAGTTGATTACTCGAAATTCGAGCCATGAGCCAACCGCTAGAGCCACCGGCCACAGCGCTCAAGGCCTGCCACTCGACGCTCGCAGTTGTCGCCGAAGCAAGTCCGCAGCCCAGCAAAGCAAGCAGCACGGGCAAACCAAACAACAACAATGCGGCCTGTGAGAATGGCTGTGCACCCACCCGCAGCGTGACCTGCTGACCTATGGCGTGGGTTTCAATGCCTGGAGTATCCGCTGGCAGCCGCACTTCAATCGCTGAGCCGTCGTCGCCGAAAAAAACTCGGCTACACTGACAGTTAGCGCAACGGGTCGATTCGAACCGTACCAATAGTTGTTCAGACTCAGAAAGACCAACCACAAGTCCCGTGCGCGTCACCTTTGGTTGCCACAAATCCGCGGAACCTTGCTTCAGCGCGCCGAACTTAGTTGGAATAGGTAATCGACTGAGCAACGGCTGAGGCAGTTTTTGCAGGCACTTCGCCAACCACTGTCACCAGGTGTTGCGCGTTGTTCGGCCCACGCACCGACTGGGTGACCGACACAGTGGCACCCTTGTGCGAGATCATGTTGGTTGACGCAGAGCTTGGCATGCTTTCAATAAATACCGAAATAGCCGCTAGGCCGTCTGAGTAAATGAGCGCACTGACACTCTGCTGGGTTGCTGGCGCATGGCGTAAATCAGCAGCGGCCATTTCAAAACCTGCGGGCAGCCACCCGGCGTGCCAATCCATCTTGGCGGCCTCGGCCGAGGCCTCTTCAGCCACTTTCAGGTGATCGATTACCGAGCCCTGGGGCTGGTCAGGTTCTAGCGCCGAACGCTGCACCTCATCGCCCATTGCGATCTGATTAAACTGAAATATTTCGAGAGCGCGCTTACGCTTCATGTCCACCAGCTCAGACTTCAATAGCAGGCCTGTTTCTTTGTCGAGCCACAACCGATAGCCATAACGATGCTCATCTTTCGGCTTTACCAGTAGGCGCACCGCGCGCCGCAGGGCGATCCGACCCTCGCCTTTCATTTCTAGATCATAATTATTAGTGACACTGCTGAAATCACGGATAAACGCCCGCGCAAAGGGACCGGCTGGAATTGACCCACCCATCGCAACCAAGCGATCGCCCGGCTGTAAAATGCAGAGCACGCTGTCGCCTTCGCGAACAATTTCACGCGGCGCGCCATTCAGGTGCACAAGTCGCTCTCGCTCAATGCCATCATCCAGCATGTGTACAACCCGCAAACTTGCCAGATCAGTACCGGTATAAAAGCTAAACACACCGTCGTAGTTAAGCTCGGCAAAGGCCGTACTCATCCGCGTGAGCCAAACCCCAGGAGCACTGTCTGCAGCAGCCCCACCACTCGTCGCTGTGTGATCGTCTGCTTGCGCTACACCACTAAGCACAAGCACGCTTGCAGCGGCAATAACACGCAAGCTATGCAGCACAACGCTTGAGCGCACTACTGCACTCCCAGCGATTTTGAGCCGCTCCTGGCGTGGCCTAATCAAAAGCTGTGTCACAAGGTTTTTCACTCGTCGAATCACTGAGGGTACGAAATCATCTTTACAAACGACAAGAGATTGTCGTTATTCACCGCCTGATGCTGCACGTGGTGCAAGAAATAACCATCACTGCGAGCCTGGTCGGCGGTACTGAGTTCGCTGTACGGCTCAAAGCCGGGACCATAATCGAAGTCATCACCCGCAAATTGCCCTACAGACTGACCAGCCACCTGCTGGTCACCAGCCGAATTTGTACTGACGGTTTGCAGGCCAGGTAAACTCGGAACAACCGGAGCCACTGAATTGACGTCGGCAACAGAATCAGTTGGCGTCTGCAGAACCGTCTGAGCCACCTGCTGCTGACCGGTTTGAGGACCGTCGACCGCATCAAAACTGCCTGACAAAAACACGCCAAGAGCCAACGCTGCAGCCACGGCCCCACCGACAATCCCCCAATTCCTACTCGGCGTTGCAACCACGGCGGCAACCATCGGCTCTTCCTGAACGATATCCTGTTCAAGAAATTCGTCCGCGTCCAGCGCGGCCCAAATGCGGTCACCCATATCGGCAACACCCTGAACGTTCTCACCCTGGGCTGACTGCCGAATTAAATGGTAGCTCTGCCAAGCTCGGACGAGGCTGTCGTCTTTGCCCATTTCGTCGAGAACCCGGCGGAGTTCAAACTCCGAGGCTTCCCCGTCGACGATCGCAGATAGTGCTTCTCTTAATTGCTCTGACATTTTTGCTCTGACTTGTTCTGTCGTTATTGGTTATCGCGGTCTGTTTGGTCGGCAAAGCGTTGCTTTGCAGGCAAACATACAGCCAAATATTACGTTGCCGAATTCACGGGTCTTTCATGTGACAACAGACAGGCCCAATAAGTGCCCCACATCTTGTCTGACTTGCACGAAAAAAATCCCCGCTTAACCACTGGTTCACAGCTACTCCGAGAAACAGATACCACCGGATCACCCAGATCGCCCTGGATGGCCAATAAGTGGCGCGATCTTCTTGTCGATGCTCTCTCGAGCCCGAAAAATTCGCGATCGAACCGTGCCCACCGGACACTCCATGATGTCGGCAATCTGCTCATAGCTGAGGCCATCAAACTCCCGCAGCGTGACCGCGCTGCGCAGATCGTCCGGCAAATCAGCAATTGCCTTGTGAATAACATTCGACAACTCTTCTCGTGCTAGTTCATTTTCCGGGTTTTCGACCTGCCTCATGGGCTCGAAGCTCTCAGCGTCATCCGCATCAATATCGGAGCTAGGCGGACGTCGAGCACGAGCTACCAAGTGATTTTTGGCAGTGTTGATGGCAATGCGGTATAACCAGGTATAGAACTGGGAATCGCCCCGAAACCGCGGCAGCGCACGGAACGCTTTGATAAACGCTTCCTGCACCACATCCTCGACCTCCTGCCGGTCACGCACATAGCGCGTCACCAGGCCAAAAATCTTGCCTTGATAGCGGGTGAATAACAGGTCAAACGCGCGCTTGTCGCCGTTTTGCACCCGTCGTACCAGTTCTTGATCTGTGTCGTCGCTCACTCGCGGGAAATTCCGATGTGACTCAGATAAGACTCTGAGGGATTTGGTGGACCGAAGGGCCGATATTCTGCCGTTTCATCGTGGTTTATACTAGTTCGTTAGCGAGAGAAGGATGCGAACCCGTGGCAGAACGACGCCAGACAGACGTTTTAGTAATAGGTGGCGGTGCCGCAGGCCTGTCCGCAGCGCTGCCCCTGGCAGAATTTGCCCAGGTCACGGTGATCTGCAAGGGCGGGGTTGAGGGTGGCTCAACCAACTGGGCCCAGGGCGGATTGGCGGCTGTTACTGCCCCTGATGACAGCTTTGAGTCACATATCAGAGATACTCTGATCTCCGGCGACGGCCTGTGCAACGAAGAGGCAGTACGCTTTACCGTCACCAATGGCCGCAAGGTTGTCGATCAACTGGTGGACTGGGGGGTCGAATTTGATCGCAATGGCCCCGACTCTCCTGACGGCGAGGCCGGTACCTTCCACCGCACCCGGGAAGGCGGACACGGCGAACGCCGTGTGCTGCATGTTGCAGACAGCACCGGGCGCGCTATTGCAAATTCACTGTGGCAACAGGCAACCGACCATCCCAACATACAGATCGACAATGATCGTGTTGCCGTCGACCTGATCACCACTGACCACCTCGGCATTCACCCCAATCGCTGTATCGGTGCCTACGTTTACAACGACATCACCAAAGAGGTCGACATCTATCAGGCGCGCTGCGTTGTACTGGCGACCGGTGGCGCCAGCAAGGTCTACTTATTTACAAGTAACCCGGACGGCGCAACCGGCGACGGCATTGCCATGGCCTGGCGAGCTGGAGCCTCGGTCGCTAATATGGAATTCAACCAGTTCCATCCGACCTGCCTATACCACCCCCACGCCAAATCATTTTTGATTTCGGAAGCCATACGCGGTGAAGGCGGTATTTTGCGATTGCCCAACGGCGAGCGTTTTATGGAGCGCTTTGACAAGCGCATGGAACTGGCCCCGCGCGACATTGTGGCCCGCGCCATTGATCACGAGATGAAACGCTTGGGAGCAGACTGCCTTTACCTAGATATCAGCCACGCCTCAAACGACCTTATCGAACACCACTTCCCCACCATCCACAGCCGCTGCCTCGAATTTGGCATCGACATGACCAAAGACCCTATTCCTGTTGTGCCTGCCGCTCATTACACCTGTGGCGGTGTGGTGGTCGACCTCAACGGCGCCACCGACATTCCAGGTTTGTACGCCGCAGGCGAAACGACCAGTTCCGGCTTGCACGGCGCTAATCGTCTGGCAAGCAACTCGTTGTTGGAGTGTCTGGTGTTCGGCAAGGCCGCCGCAGACCACATCGAGGCGAATTACCAAAACTACGACCTGCCTGCCGACCCACCAATGTGGGACGCATCCCAAGTGACCGATTCTGACGAAAACGTTGTGCTATCACACAACTGGGATGAACTACGCCGTTTCATGTGGGATTACGTGGGCATTGTTCGGACTCACAAGCGACTGGAACGAGCCAGACATCGGGTCGACCTGTTAAAACACGAGGTACAGGACTACTACAGCAACTATCAGGTTGGGCCCGACTTACTGGAATTGCGCAACCTGTTGCAGGTTGCTGACCTGATCGTTGAATCCGCGATGCGGCGGCGAGAAAGCCGCGGCCTGCACTACACGCTCGACTTCCCCGACCACCTGGATGAGATCGCAGATACCGTGCTACGGCCCTGATTGCTGAGGAATTCGGGGCTCACTTCTGGTACTCATTTCTGGTACTCACAGAGGCAAGCCCCGACACAGGCGCCTTAGCCGGGCAAAGTCTGCCGGCCGCAGTTCGTCATGATAAACAACTCGATAAGGCGCACCGAGCACAACTCGTTGGGGATCCAGCCACAAACAGGGGGTTTGTGGCCTGAGTGGGGTCGAAACAGGAAAATAGACCAAGGCCCCATAGCGCGGCGGTTGGGTGCGGTAGCGAACCCCGAGCAGCACTAGCCCAACAATGAGTCCGGGGCCGTCTCCGAGTAGTGCCATTGCCAAGGCCACTGCCCCCCACAAACACCACGCCCAGCGCCGGCCAGCGCCACACCGAAACCCAAAAACAACGGGCGGAATCACCGCTGCTGCGACCAGCGAGAGTGCCTTCAGGCGGTAGAGGGCCCCGTTTTTGCCGCAGCGGCGAGAATACGCTCAACCAGATCACGCATTTGCGCATCAGCCGGCACCTCCCGCCCCTGCAGCCAATCGAACAGCTCCCAGTCTTCGCGGTCGATAAACTCGATGTAACAGTGCTGCAACGGTTCGGGCAACGTCTGCAAGTGCTCTTCCACAAAGGGAATGAGCAATCTGTCGAGTTCTTGCATACCCCGTCGCGAGCGCCAGTAAGCTTTGTTTTTTATGACTGCATCCATCCACCTATTCTACCTGTCCGAAGCGGCTAGGTGGCAGGCCAACTGGCAGGTAAACTTGTGCGAGTAGTTACCCTGTCGAGCACAGCTGATGAGCAGTAGTCCCCCAAACAGCGACCCAAGCAGCCCTAGAACCTGCGGGCGGTTGAGCAGTCACCGGGTGGTGCAGTTTGCCGGCCCAGATGCGGCTAATTTTCTGCAGGGTTATTTAACCTGCGATACCACCAAGCTGACAGACCAGCAGGCCCAGCCTGGCGCGTTTACCAACCTCAAAGGCCGTGTAGTCGCCAACGGTTGGGTCTGGGGCAACGCCACCAACGTGCAAATGCTCATCAGTGTCGAGCTCACTCAGGCCGTTGCCGAATTTCTGAAGATGTACCTGAATTTTGCCAAGACTAATCTCAGCGTTGCCCCGTTTGCCCCCGAAGTCGCTCTGGCTGAATCGACTCAAGAGGACATTAACCTCGGTGCAGGGAAAACCCTGCGCAGCACGGGTTTTACGGCCCCAGCGGATAGCGCGGAACAACAAGACCTTAGCCTCGCTTGGCTCGACCACACGATCAGCCAGCGTGAAGTGCTAATCACGACAGCAACCAGCGCCACCCTGCTACCGCAGATGCTTGGCCTCACCGACCTCGGGGCCGTGTCTTTCGACAAAGGCTGTTACCTGGGCCAGGAAGTCGTTGCCCGCGCCCAGCACCGGGGCGAAGTGAAACGACGTCTGCGCCACATCGAGTTTAGCGCGGAGCAGGCGATTCCTGCCGGCGCCAGCCTTGATGATGACAACGGTAAACGCGTTGCCATAGTCATCAACGCCTCCTCACAGCAGGCCCTCATCGTCACGGCGGTGGATGAGCTTGCCGGGATGCGCTGGAACGTCGCAGGCACCCCGGTCCAATTGGCCTGACCCGAATCAGGTCGAGCTTTTTGGCTCAAACAATTGCTGAATCGATGAGAAGTCGAGCTGACCGGCATTATTCTGCGCGGCGTGCATGCGATACAGATTGCGCGCTAGACCGCCCATAGGCACAGGCGCACCACTCGATTCAGCAGTGTCCATCGCAAGCCCCAAATCTTTGGTCATCAGATCGACCAGAAAGCCACCCTGATACTCGCGACTGGCGGGCACACCCTCCATCACACCCGGGTAAGGGTTGTAGACTTCTAGCGACCAGTTGCCACCCGACGATTGCCGCATAATTTCAGACAGGGCGGCTGGATCGAGCCCTTGGCTAACGCCTAACGCCAAGGCTTCAGCGGTACCGGCCATATGTACGGCGAGCAGCATGTTGTTGCACACCTTGGCCGTCTGCCCAGCACCGGCATCGCCGGCGTGGAACAGGTTGGCACCCATGGCATCAAACAACGGCCGCACGGCTTCAAGCGTTTCGCTTGCACCACCCACCATAAAGGTCAGAGTGCCGTTTTCAGCTCCAGCCGTACCACCGGAAACGGGGGCGTCCAACATTGCTATACCGCGCTCTGCCGCTGCTGCAGCAACGCGTTTTGCCGTCGCCGGATCAATAGTGCTGCAATCTACCAGAATCGCACCATCTGGCACCTGGGCCAGCAAGCCATCTTGACCATCAGAACCAAGATACAGACCCGCAACATGACGGCCAGCCGGCAACATCGAAAAGAAGACCTCTGCATTTGCTAGCGCATTTACGGCTGAGCCCGCGCTGGCACAACCGGCTGCCTCCGCTTTCGCCAATGCCGCAGGCATCAAATCAAATACATCCACCGCATGGCCAGCCTTGGCGAGATTTGCCGCCATCGGCCCGCCCATGTTGCCCAATCCTACAAAACCTACTCGACTCATTATTTTCTCCCCCGGAGTATTACGTAAGGTGTTTTTCTAGATCGCTTAAATATCATTGAGCGGATTAACCGACCACGGCGCGGTGAAATGTGCGTCCACATGTGACTGCGGAATAGCTTCGAGCGAGCTATACGCCCACTGCGGATTGTTGTCTTTATCAACCAACAACGCGCGTACGCCTTCGGCAAAATCATCGTGCCTTGCACACTGTGCCGCTACAATCATTTCCAGCTGAAAACACTCGCGCAAGTTCATGCTACGTACTCGACGCAACTGCTCACAAACCACCGCGAGTGACGTCGGACAACCCGCCTCCATCGTTTTCAAACCTTTGTCGATCCAGTCACTGGCACCCGCCTGGGCACGCAACGCAGCCATTGGCTCAAGCCCTGTACCCAAAGAAATATCTTTGGTGACACGCAGCAACTGGGCATCAGGCAGTTCTACGTCGCCCGCAGCGCCTTGCACCGCATCTGCCGCCTGGGCTTGATGCGCTGGCGCCTCAGCACTCCATGCAACCTCCGCCAGAACACCGGGAAGGTCATGCAACGTCTCAATAGACGATGCGTGCGTACCCAAACCACAGGCCAGCGCATCCGCGCCGTTAAGATGTGACCCGGTTAAGCCCAGAAACGCGGCCTGTCCGGACGGCAGTTGCCCTAGCAACCAGCTGGCGCCAGCATCGGGAAACAACCCGATGGTAATCTCCGGCAAGGCAATGCGGCTTTTTGGGGTAACGACACGAATGTTGCCACCCGCAAAAATACCCAGTCCACCGCCCATAACAACGCCCCCACCGAGCACCACTACCGGCTTCGGATAGCAGTGCAGCGCATAGTCGAGACGATACTCGCGCTCGAAAAACGTTTCGGGGTAGTTGTTGACGATCGTGCCTGCCGCCTGATTTTCATTAATCGCTTGCTGCAACGCCTGAATGTCACCGCCGGCGCAAAACGCACGATCGCCACTGCCACGAATAACCACACAGACCACTTTTGCGTCATCCCGCCATTCGTCAAGTCGGGGACTCAGCAGATTGATCATATCGAGGGTTAACGAATTCAACGTGCCAGGCGAGTTAAGCGTCGCAACGCCAACCACTGCCCCTTGAGTCACCGCGTTTGCTGCCGGCAGAGTCTCAAATAATACGCAGTCGCTCATCCGTTAACCCACTCTGCACGACGCTTCTCGAGAAACGCAGACACGCCTTCTTTTTGGTCTTTGGTATCAAACAGATCAACAAATGCGGCGCGCTCTTGGGTGTACGCGCTAGAGATATTGCCATTCCGCGCGTGCTGAATAAGCGCTTTGCAACTGGCCACGGCTGGCGGGCTTTGCTTACCCACCTTAGCGGCCAGCGCAAGCGCGGCATCCAACGCTTCACCTTTGCCAACAACCTCTTCAACCAAACCAATTTCACAGCCTTTCTGCGCGCCAATACGCTCGCCGCACAAAATCATGCGCTTGGCCCAGCCTTCGCCAACCAACCACGACAGATTCTGTGTACCGCCACCGCAGGGCAGCAAACCAACCGTTGCTTCCGGCAGTGCAAGCTGCGCCTGTTCTTCGGCAATGCGAATATCACAAGCCATAGCACACTCAAGCCCCCCACCCATCGCAAAGCCGTTGACCGCGGCAATTGTCACGCCACGGAAACCGGCAAGCGCTTCGAACGCCTGACCAAAGTTCTTCGACATATCGCCGGCAATACCTTTGTCACCGGATGCAAACAGATTTAGA
The DNA here is from genome assembly GCA_023300545.1 of Pseudomonadales bacterium. GTDB lineage: Bacteria > Pseudomonadota > Gammaproteobacteria > Pseudomonadales > Azotimanducaceae > JALZVT01. The sequence goes on along the minus strand of JALZVT010000007.1, from coordinate 4,787 downwards.
TCTGCTCCAGCGGAAAAGAACTTCTCACCGCTACCCGTCACAACCATCGCATAGATGTCGCGGTCGGCTTCAGCCTGCTCTACAACCTTTGCGAGCGCAGACAGATTGTCCTCATCCCAGGTGTTTGCTGGCGGGGTGTTTATTGTCAGGAGCAGCGTGTTACCCCGCTGCTCGACTAACAGTTTGTCTGTTCCCGATTCAATTGCTGTTTTTTGCCCAGAGTTGTCCATAGTTACTTCCTCTCTTAAGTTGTCTCTCAATAACCGTCTTAATTACTTTTGCTGTTGCGGCTTCAACCAATCGATTGGCTCAAGTCCCTTAGTTTGCAGATAGCTGTTGGTCTGGCTGAAATGGCGACAGCCAAAAAAACCGCGATAGGCCGCTAGTGGACTGGGATGCGGAGCGCGCAACACACAATGTCGGCTCTCATCCACAATCGCGCCCTTTTTCTGTGCATAGGCTCCCCACAGCAAAAACACAATATTCTCGCGCTCGGCGTTGAGGGCGGCAACAACCGCGTCCGTAAAGGTCTCCCAGCCTTTACCCTGATGGGAGCCAGCGCGGCTCTGCTCAACCGTTAACACCGAATTCAGCAGCAGCACACCTTGATTGGCCCATGCTGTGAGATCGCCGGAGGTGGCGCTACGCCGAACGCTGTCAGTTCCAGCATCAGCGGCTAGATCGTCATTAATTTCTTGGTATATATTGGTGAGGGATGGCGGCAGTGGCACACCCGGAGGAACCGAAAAGGACAGCCCATGAGCCTGCCCAGGTCCGTGGTAAGGGTCCTGACCAATGATAACGACCTTCACCTGAGCAAACTGCGTGCTGTTAAACGCTGCAAACATGCTGTCGCCAGCAGGAAAGATCACCTTTCCCGCGCGTTTCTGTGCCGCCAAAAATTCCCGTAATTTGCGCATGTATGACGCCTCAAACTGCTCGCCCAATTCGGCTAGCCAGCTCTCATGCATTTGCGCTTTGCTATTGGGCATCAGCTTCTAATCTCTGGTTACTCAGCAGTGCCCGGTGCGTGACGCATGTGCGGAAACAGCAGCACGTCGCGAATGGATGGGCTGCCTGTGAGCAGCATCACCAACCGATCGACACCAATGCCCTCCCCAGCCGTTGGCGGCAAGCCATACTCGAGCGCCGCAATATAATCTGCGTCGTAATGCATCGCCTCAAGATCGCCACCGTCTTTGGCGTCAACCTGTGCTCGAAAACGCGCCGCCTGGTCAGCAGCGTCGTTTAACTCGGAAAAGCCATTGGCAATTTCCCGTCCGCCAATAAACAGCTCAAACCGATCTGTCACAAAAGGGTCCACGTCATTTCGGCGGGCGAGAGGTGAAACCTCTGCCGGATACGCTGTGATAAAGGTGGGCTCGATCAAACTGTCTTCCACCACCGCTTCAAACACTTCCATTTGCAGCTTGCCAACGCCCCAGGAATCATCTGCTTTCACTTTATTGGCAAGCAGAAACTCACGCATTCGATCTGGGTTTTGTAGATCCTCAACAGAAAGACCACTGCGTTGAACAATCGACTCCGCCATCGTCAAACGTTTGAATGGTTGCGCAAAATCGACCAGCTCACCGGTCTCTAGCTCAACTTCCGTTCTGCTCAGCACGGTTTCACAGATGTGCCGAAACATTTCTTCAGTCATTGCAATGAGGTCGTTATAGTCAGCGTAGGCCTGATAGAACTCCACCGAGGTAAACTCGGGATTGTGGCGCGTCGACAGACCTTCGTTACGAAAGTTACGGTTTATCTCGAACACCCGCTCAAAACCGCCAACCACCAGTCGCTTCAGATACAGCTCAGGTGCAACCCGCAGATACAGATCCATGTCCAGCGCACTGTGATGGGTCACAAAGGGTCTGGCTGTCGCTCCGCCGGCAACCGGATGCATCATCGGCGTCTCTACTTCCATGTAGTCTCGTGCCAGAAAGAACTCGCGCATCGCCTGCACAATTCGCGAACGCAACACAAACACCATGCGCGACTCTTCGTTCATGATCAGGTCGACGTAGCGTTGTCGATACCGGGTTTCCATATCGGTCAAGCCGTGAAACTTCTCGGGCAATGGCCGCAGGCTTTTGGTGAGCAGCTGGACTTCCTTGGCCTCTACAGTCAGCTCACCTTTGTTGGTGCGCATCAGTACGCCAGATACACCCACAATATCGCCAATGTCCCAAAGCTTCTTAAACTCTTCATAATGCGCCTCACCAACACCCTGAATGTTGATCAGGCACTGGATTCGCCCGCTCACATCCGCAAGGGTGAAGAAGCTCGACTTCCCCATCACACGACGCAGCATGATGCGCCCGGCAACCTGTGTCGGAATCTGACGCTCTTCGAGTTCTGGCTTATCTATGTCCGCAAACTCGCTGTGCAGCGCGGCGGCCACATGCGAACGGCGGAATGCGTTGGGATAGAGATAACCCGAGTCTTGCAACGTAGCCAGTTTCTCGCGCCGACCTGCCACAATCTGGTTTTCATCGTCTGCTGCATTGTCAGGATGCGCGCTGCTGCCGGTGGTGTCGTTCATGGTGCGGTTAGCTTCTCTTTGGTGGAATTACAGATGGGTGGAATTACAAACCAGCCTTTAGGCTAGCCTCAATAAAATCAGTGAGATCGCCGTCGAGCACACTGTTCGGATCACTGCGTTCAACCCCGGTGCGCAAGTCTTTCACACGTGACTGGTCGAGCACATACGAACGAATCTGGCTGCCCCAGCCAATGTCCGCTTTATTATCTTCGATGGCTTGCTGCTCAGCGCGCTTTTCAAACAGTGCAAGCTCATAGAGTTTGGCCCGCAACTGCTTGTAGGCGTTGTCTTTGTTTTGGTGTTGAGATCGCTCGCTTTGGCACTGCACAACGGTATTGCTAGGCAGGTGCGTCAGACGAACCGCCGAATCGGTGCGGTTAACGTGTTGACCACCCGCTCCGCTTGCTCGGTAAGTGTCGACGCGAACATCTGACGGGTTGATGTCGATTTCAATGTCATCGTCGATTTCGGCTGATATAAACACCGACGCAAAACTGGTGTGACGACGGTTGCCTGAATCAAACGGGGATTTACGCACCAAGCGGTGCACACCCGTCTCAGTGCGCAACCAGCCGTAAGCGTATTCGCCTTTGATGTGAATCGTGCCGCCCTTGATGCCAGCCACCTCGGCCGGTGACAGCTCGGTAATCTCGCTGGCGAAGCCATTTTTCTCCGCCCACCGAGCGTACATGCGAAACAGCATTTCGGCCCAGTCCTGCGCCTCGGTACCACCTGAGCCAGATTGAATTTCAACAAAGGCATTGTTGGCGTCGAGCTCGCCCTGAAACATGCGACGGAATTCAAGATCGGCAATTTTTGCCTCAAAGTCGGTAATTTCCGACTCAATATCCTGCAGGGCGCCTGAGTCACTGTCAGCGTGGGCCATGTCGAGCAGTTCAGCGGTGTCGGCAAGACTGTCCCCCACCAGGGTCAATACGCTCACAATGCGCTCAAGCCCGGCACGCTCTTGGGACAATTGCTGGGCGCGCGCCTGATCGTTCCAGACGTCGGGGTCGGCGAGCTCGCGCTCTACCTCTTCGAGGCGGTCTTTTCGGCTATCGAAGTCAAAGGAACCCCCTAAGCGCACTGTGACGCTCACCGAGTTGCTTCAAAGATTCCTTAAGTGACGTGTACTCCGCCATGGCCTGACGCTATTCCTGCTGACGTTAAGCGCTGCAGTTTACCTTCAAACCGCTCGGCAGTGCTCGACTAAAAGCTGCAACGAACGCCGTTCACGCCATTCGTTGACCGCAAGGTGGTACACCAGCTGCACCCGCTTGGTCTCCTGATCGACAAACTGCAGGGGCGACTGCCGAAATTTAATCGCATCAAACAGCTGCCCGTCCAATCCAACCACCATCTTCAGATGGTTATCCCCAACAACCCTCTGGGACACAAGCTCAAACTCGCCATGAAACACCGGCTCTTCAAAGCCCTGCCCCCAAGGCCCGCCGCGAGAGATGACCTCGGCGTTACTCAGGGCAACCTCTGCCACCGCTAACGCACCGTCAGTCATCACTGTATTGCGCAGATCAGCTTCGCTCACCAGCTCGCCCACCGCTGTGTCGAAGGCCTTGCTGAAACGTTCGTAGTGACGCCGCTTGAGCGATAAGCCGGCGGCCATAGCGTGACCACCAAAACGCACGATAAGTCCGGGGAAGCGAGCATCGATCACAGCCAGTACATCTCGTACGTGCAGCCCGGGAATTGACCGTGCCGAGCCCTTCAGCTCATCGGGAGCGGTTGCCCCCGCTTCGGCAAACGCAATGACGGGACGAAAAAAACGTTCCCGCATACGGCCCGCAACAATGCCCACAACGCCTTGATGCCAATGTTCGCGATAGACAGTCAGGCCCTTTTGGGAATCGGTCACATCGTGCAGATCAAGAATGGCCAACTCGGCTTCCTGGCTCATCTCCTGCTCGATACTACGTCGCGCCTGATTCAGCTCATTCAGCGCAGTCGCCAGACGTAACGCTTCTTCGTCTTCCGTTGCCAGCAGACAGCGAATGCCGATCGTCATGTCTTCGAGACGACCAGCCGCGTTCAGTCTTGGCCCAAGTGCAAACGCCAGATCTTGTGACACCAACTCTGACAAATTTTTGCCGGCCACCCGCGCCAAGGCGCGCAACCCGGGTCGCAGGTGCCCCGCCCGCATGCGCGCGAGCCCCTGCTGCACCAAAATTCGATTGTTACGATCAAGCGGCACGACGTCAGCCACCGTTCCGAGCGCCACCAG
>JALZVT010000006.1 GCA_023300545.1 Pseudomonadales bacterium | reverse complement strand
CGAGGCGCACTCGGGTCATTATCCAAGAGTTCTTCCAGGAGTTGGGCTGCTAACGTAAATTGCTCCTGCGCAGCAGCTTGCTTGTTGTATTGGGCAAGAGCATCGCCGAGATTCTCCCGTCCAATCGCCACCGTAAGTTTGGCACCAACGTCGCCAGGATCTATTCGAAACAGCATCAAATACACCACAAGCGCATCTTCGAAGTCTTTGATTGCTCCCTGAATATCGTTCTGACGCAATCGCACCTTGGCTATCTGTTCGATCGCAACGCCAGCGTCGCGCTGGACATTCATATGCTCAGGATGATCTCTAGCGAGTTGCTCACGAATAGTTCGTGAGGCATCGAAGTGCGCTTGGGCAACTGCTAGCTCATTCGCTTGCAGGCTCATCGTTCCTGCGCGCTCCAACGCTACCGAATAGGCTCGTCGTAGTTCCAGGTCGGTGGAATTTGAACCAACCCCCGCGAGTGTCTCTATTGCCTCGTCGTAGTATTTACGTGCACCTGCTGCATCGCCAATATTCTCATGTGTCGGATGGCCGAATCGGTCACCCAAATTGATCAGGGTAAAGGCATAGTCCACCCGCGCCACGTTGTTATCCGGCTGCGATTCGTGCAGTTCTTGCAATATCGACCGCGCGCGTTGCAGTTCGACGATTGCGGTGTCAACACTCCCCTGCCATGCCAAAAGCTCACCTTTGTGCCGATAAATCTGGGCGCGACTGCGACGCATAGACGGCGTTTCAGTTTGAATGCTCTCTGCGATGGCTTGCGCTTTGAGGTAGTTCTCGAGCGCGTTGGCTGACTGACCCAAATTGGCATCGAGGACGCCCCCTTGAACGTCAGCGATGCGCCGATAAGCAAGCGATAGATCGGCAAGCAACTCTTCATCACGCAGATCATCGCTGGCTAGTTTATCGAGATAATGCTGCGCCTCTTCAGCAATCAACTGCCGAGTCGGTCTAGAGCCCGACAATTCGGCCACACTATCGTAAATATCACCGATAACGACGCTGGCAAAACGGTGCAAATCGGTGAACCGGTTGTTGGCAATTTCAGCTTGCCACAGCGCACCCGCTAGCCCAACTGACAGAGCCACCAGGGTTGCACTGACCACGGAAAATACCAATTTATTGGTGCGCACCAGCGACCAAGTTCTGTAGCCCAACGAATCGGTCCGAGCAATTACCGGCCTGCCTTGCCGGTGACTCGCTAGATCTTGAGCAAACGCGGCCGAGCTCTGGTAGCGGCGCTCCGGCACGGTGTGAGTTGCTTTGGCCAGCACAGTATCGAGATCCCCAAGAAACAGTTTTTTGAGTTTCGCCGGAGAGGTGCGTCGGGCTTGTGCAATCGCTGTTAGATCTGCGTGGCTACGTATTTGACTAACAAGTCCGCTGGCGCGCCAAGAATTCGTTGTTTCAAATACCGCTACTACGGCCTTGGGCGATGTAAAGTCTATGTCATACGGTCTGCGACCAGTGAGTAGCATAGTGGCCAAAATACCCAGCGAGTAGACGTCACTGGACGTTGAGACCTTGCCTTCTAGCACTTGCTCTGGACTCGCGAAATCTGGCGTTAGCGCCGATTTGCCGAAAAACGTTGTCGCTCCATGCGGGTGAACTGGCTGATCAACACTAGCTAGCATTGGGCTACCTGGCTGCGTTTCCAAAAGTTTGGCAATGCCAAAATCGACAAGCTTCGGGATACCGTCGGCAGTGACTAGTACATTCGAAGGCTTGATGTCTCGATGGACAATCAAATTTTGATGCGCATGCTGCAAAGCGTGAGCAACCTTTTCCAGCAACACGATTCGATCAGCCACACTGAGTGTATTCTGGTCACAGAACTCGTCGATGCGCTGACCTTCCACCAACTCCATCGCAAAGTAGGGCGCTCCACTTTCTGTCGTGCCGCCATCAATCAGACCAGCAATGTAGGGATGTCGCAGACGCGACAAAATATCGCGCTCAATATCAAACCTCATTCGCAATTCCGAGGTGACAATCTGGGCATTCAGAACTTTAATCGCAACTTGCTGAGCGTTTCTAGCGTTTGATCGAACCGCTCGGTATACGGCGCCCATACCGCCCGTGCCAATTTTCTCTTGCAACACAAAGTCATCAATGACATCTCCCTCTACTAATGAGGCAGCGGTGCCACTTAACAAACTGAGAGGATCGCGACTTTCGGGCAGTTCAGTGGCTCGCTCTTGCGCATCAATGAGTCTCAACATGGTTGTGACGTCAGCCAGCAAGTCTTCATCGCCAGCGCACTTCACCCGCAACAGCGCTTGCCGATCTGCGTCGGGCGCTTCAAGTATCAGCTCACATATTTCAAGAACTCGTTTGTCGCGTATTTTGTCCTGCACGGTTCGGTCACCTAACGTTGTGTAAAGCGAGATTCTTTAACCGCGAACAAACCCGGCCGGCCTGCTTCTGGGGTGTAGTCAAAGGCCGCTCCTGCGTGCGACACTACGGGCGTCGTCAAGTATATAGCAAGGAAGCAGCCCGTTATGACCGCTACTCCCGACGTTACCCATATCCTGCATAACTGGGCGCAAGCGTCTGATGATGCGCGCGGACAGGTCGTGAGTGCTATGTACGAAGAGTTGCGTAGTAACGCGCGTAATCATTTGCGCAAAGAGCATCGCATGAACGAGCTCCAACCCACATTGCTGGTTCATGAGGCGTATCTGCGTCTGGTGAAAGTCTCTAACGTCAACATCTCCGGGCGCACTCACTTTCTTGGCCTGGCCGGGCGTATCATGCGCCAGATACTCGTGGATGAAGCCCGTCGCTCTAAAGCCGGCAAACGCGACCGGGCATTGCAAACCCACCTCACGGGCGAATATGCGAGCGATACCCCAGCCGTGCACGACATCATCGAACTCAGCGAGCTTCTCGACAGTCTGGAAGAAGTAGACCCGCTGTATGTACAAGTTTTTGAGGCTCGAGCGTTTGCCGGCATGACGTTCGAGGAGTGTGCATCTGCGCTCGACATCTCAGTTTCCAGCGTTAAAAGAAAATGGAAAATCACCGTCGCCTGGCTCGAGGAAAGGAGCAAGGAGTAGCGGTTTTCACTGTATGCGGAGCCGCAGCGGGAATCGGGTCAGCACGAAGCATCCCATGAATCTGTTCGATTTGGGTCGTGCGTCTGCCCTAAAGCGAATAGCTGTAGCCGATCTGAAAATGTAGCCCGTCATCTTGAATATCGAAGTCAGTGCCAGCGAGGGAATCCGCAGGGCGATTGTCACCAATGGCTTCACCCCAAAATATTTCAGCACGAGCACCGGAGAATGGTTGCCACAGCAAACCAACCCCTGCGCTACTGATGCGCCCCTTGCCAGTGCTGTCTATGGCACCAGGATTGACGTTCTTCTTGTCCCACGACCAGCCAACATCCACAAACGGAACCACCGCAAGATTGCGCAAGCTTGCCTCTCCTGCTGCACTAAACAGCGGCCACTCGAGATCAACGGACAACGCCACGCCGCTGTCGCGGACAAAACTGTTTTCGCGGAACCCGCGTACTGTATAACGTCCGCCGACAGCCAACTTTTCAAGGGACAACAACGGATCCTCGGCCAGCTGTGCATTCGCCTTGACCACCAGGCGCGCACCCGCGCCAAATTTTTCGGGGCTCGTGATGAGCTGCCTGATGGCACTCCCTTGCAATCTATAACGGCCGAACTCGCCATCGGCTCCGGTAGGATTAAGAGTCGCAGCCGCACCGCCATCTCGCGATTGCTCGGTGGCACCGAATATGTGAAATCCTCGCCGATAGCTTGCGCGCAGCGCCAATGCCGTGCGAGGCTTGTGCAAAGCCCACTCAAGCCCTGCTTCAAACGAAGCGGTTTCCGATTCTCCATCCTGTGCTCCGGGTGAAAACGAAAACGGAATACCTAAGAGCGTTGACTCGCTAAACTTCTTTTCAAAGCCCAACGTCAACGCGAGCGTTTGCACGTTTGAATCAAATAATGGCCGCCAAAGCGAGACCCCGTAGGCCTCGATCTCACTCTCGATATCAAGTTCCTGAAATTGTTCTTCGACGATCTGCGCGTCGGAACGCGTAAAGAACAGCCCCAGCCGGCTGTTGCGCGAATCGACTGAAATATCTACTCGGGCGCTAAACGCATCGCTACCATCAGATACGCTTGCTGAGAGTTGCGTACGCTCGCCATAACCCGTTAGATTTTGCGCGCTAAACACCACCGTCGCCGCCTCAGCGCCAAGCGAGGCCGCTCGATAATTGTCACCATAAACCCCAAAAGAGACACGTTTTGGGTCGTCTACAGAAAGCCGCAGCACGCTCTCACCGGCTTCAAGACCTGGTAGCAACTCGGCGTCGAGCCGATCGATGTTCGGATCATTCTGTAACCAGCGCAACGTCGATTGGAGAGACTCAACATTCAACACGCCTCCATTTCGCTGGGTAACGCGACGCCGCAGATAGTTTGAGCGCAATCGAGTATCGCCAACCACCTCAACCCGCGTTAATCGCCCCTCGATCGCCTGCAAGACAAGAACATCGCCAATATCCTGATCTGGCACCACAACACCGGAGTTGACGTATCCGGCATCGCTATACAGCTGCGACAGCGCTACCCGCAGGCGTTGTAATTCGCCAAAGCCGAGGGGTTTGCCGACAAATTTCTCCAGCACCGCATCGGTTTGCTCCACTGGCAAAACCGTTACACCTTCCAACCGAATTTCCTGAGGAATCAGCCTGACTATTTTTTCTTCTGCCTCCGCAAATACCGCATTTGTCAGCGCGCACGCCAAGAACACAAAACCAACAGCTCTCACTGACAGCCTCCATGCGCACTCTGCGAGCGTCCTGTAGAACCAAGATAGCCCGCCGCAAACCGATCCTGATTGCCGGTCTCTCTGACGTACAACGAACTGGCACCAGTCGCGCGAGTTGTTGCGCTACAAACGTCTTGATTCAGTCTCGCCTCGGGCGCTAGCGAGGCTTCCTGCTGTGAAAGCGCAGATACAATTCCAGTATCAGGACTGTCGACATCAACGCTGCCAGAAGTGCCCGTGGCAGAGTCGGCACTCAACACACTCTGGCCATCGATAAAGACCAAGGCACCGGGCACAGGATTTATACTAATAGCCCCTCCTGATCCGTTCTCCGCCTGCGCCAGAAGAGTGCTGCTAGCGGAGATTAGCCCGCCGCCGTTAAGATCAACTTGCACGTTGCCGCCGCTGCCTTGCGCCCCAGCCGAGGCAACTAGATCAGCATTGATTAGCTCTGTGACGCCGAACGATCGAGCTACTATATCCCCACCCTGAGAACTCGCCGAGTTGGTGCTGATTGACGTTCGATGCCCGCTTGCAAGGTCGCCAATAGCCAGGGCATGCGCTGAAATATTGATGGTGTTTGAATTCCCGGTGCCAATAGCTGTGCTCTGTACGACAGCACCATCGTCTATTGTCACTGCAGATCCAAACAGGGAGAGCGTTCCAGCTGCTGCGCTGCCAACGGAATTGGTTGATAGTAGCGATTCCGGTCCCGTTACATGCACCCTGTCAGAATTTATCGCTATTTGCCCAGCGAAACCATCACGGGTATCTGAGGTGATGCGAGAATTCACAATGTCAACCGCACCAACGCCCGCACCGACCGAGTTGGGCGCCACCAGTATCCCGTTCGATATTACCCCACCCGGGTTGAATGCAAACACTCCTATTTGTCCGGCGGATCCCGCTCCACTAGTCGATGCCGAAACGGCGCTGTCGACCAGCTTGATCTCAAGGCTTGCCAGGTTGATTCCAGAAGAGTTACCGGCGCCGGAAACACTGGCGCTCACGGTCGAGTTAGTGAGTTCAAGGCTACCCCCAGGCGTGTTAATACCGATACTGGCGAAGTCAGGACTGCCGCTTATGGATGACATCGAATCGGTTGTAACACGCGTGTCTGCTAACACAAGGTTACGGCCAGTGATTCCTATAAACCCGGGAATACCTGATGCGGTTGTCGCCGTTATCGCCGATTGGTTCCTAACCGCGACGCCATCCCCGCCAGAAACAAAAATATTGCCAGCAGCTCCGCCATCGTCTTCTGCGCGAGATGAGACTCCAATCCTCACATTATCAATGAGGATCGTACCAACAGACTCCACAAAAACATCACCACTGTCGCCACTATTACCAGCAGTCGCAGAGATTTCAGAGTTTGCGATGTTAAGTGACGTTGTGGACCGAAGAATAAATGAACCGTCGGGGGATATCATTGGTGGCCCCGAATTGCCGATTAACATCGTACCTGCTGAGCCTTCGCCTTCGCTCGAACTGGTTAATCTTACGCCGTCCAATGTAATTTCTTGGCCCTGCAAACTCAGGTCCCCGGCATTGATCCTCCCCGATGTCGCAATGGATAGATCCGTATTCATCAGATCTAGATTGCGCTGGCTAACGACAAAAATTGCGGTCGACCCTGGCGCAAAGGCCTCTGCGGGCGGCGCTGTTAGACCCGATCCCAGCGTGTCCTCATTATTCGCCAATATGGTGAGGTGGTTTGCTGAGACGTTGTCGCCTCGAACAAGTATCGATCCGTTCGGTCCTGACTGGGCTCCCGATTCTGCACGCAATTGAATCGGTTGATCGGGCAAACCCTCCAATTCCACATCGCCAGTAGAGACCAACGCTATATTATTGTTAAACCCAGTAGTGCCACCTGCCTGACTCAATGCGTCTAAAGTATCTATCCGAATTCGGGCACCGCCAGTAAGCCTAATGCTCGCACCCGTATCGACCCCAGCCAATTCCATTGAGTTAATGAACACCTGATCTACAAGCCCAACGCCAGTCGATCGAACTTCAATAACCCCTCCATCCATATTAAAGTGTGGGGCACCGATTCCAATGGCTCCGCTACTGCCAACCCCCGAAGTGCTGGCTCGTAGCGTGGTATCAACCAAAGACACAGATTCACCAAACGATGCAAAGATTTGTGTCGGCGCAACGTCCGTATTACCTGCTGTGGTTATCAGCTCGATAGACGTACCATTTGCGAGTAATCGGGCACCACTTAGAAACACTGCCCCGGCATTGGCATCTCCAACTGCCGTGCTGCGCACAGCTGAATCATCTATTCGCACAAGGCCGCGAAATGCTGCTGCCGCCAAACTGGTCGGCTGCCCCAGAGTGGCCTCCAATTGCAGAGATGAGTTCGTAATGTCAAGGTTGGGCCCAACAAGTGAGACATAATCCGTCACTGAGTTCCCGATTCGGCCTTGCTGATTAAATTCTAACTCGTTCACGACCAGGGCATTCAAACTCGGACCAGCAAAGAAAAAGTTCTGTGGAGTTCCCGCAAATATATCGGTATTCGACATTTGGCTGCTAAAGGTCAAAAAAGGCTGGCCGAAACCGTTAGACAGATTGATGCCATCTGCAACCCCAAGGTGCAGCCCGCGACCGACATCAAACTGCACGCCATTGCCAACAAACAAACCTGCCGGATTCACCAACCAGAAACTGGCGCCTTCAAGCCCAGTACCCAGGGTTTGCACTGTTCCAGTCAGAAATGATTGATTCGCACCCGTTACCCGACTGATGACATGCGCAAAGGGCGTTAGACTTCCTTCCGGCGCCGAGAATCGAGCCGTATCACCCTCAAAAACGTTGAACTGGTCGAAACTGTGGAAAAGATTGGCGCCGGAAGTACTGCCACCGGAAATACTAAACAGTTGCCCATCACCTTGCGGTATTGCGCTAACAACCGTGCCTATTGAAGGATCCGCAACGACGCCTAGAGCTGCGTCCGCACCAAAACCAAATGCAGCGGGCCGTGCGACAGCCAGGGTATTGAGGTTGGTATCGACAGAAAATAATGAGCCATCGTTCAAAATCAAAGCGGCGCCATCGCCGTTCAACTCGTTAAAACGGAAGGTTCCTGCAACATCCAGCGTAGCCTGCTCCCCCTGTACCACCCCGTTGGGATTTAGCAACCACAGGTTTGCGTCACTCGCCAGTGTCCCATCAAGCAGACTAGGCTGCTCACCTGTGACTCGCAGTAGTATGTTGTTGATCGTTGGCGTTATGTGACTGAACGTCACACTTTCGCCAGCAAGAACATTGAACAGTTCAAAAGAATGCAGCAGCGCATCGTTGCCAGGAGTCACCAGACCATCACCCTGAGTGATTGTGATGTCACCCGCCAGTACTCCCACCGGTCCCCCGGTGGCGCCATCAAACACAACTTCGGCTCCACTTGGCAACACCCAACCAAGCAAGAGCCAAGCCGCGATTAAGTTGCCAACCCGACCTTTCATATCACCCTGCCTATCAATAAGTACGGGGCCCAGTAACTCGGATGGGAAAACTGTTCATTGCGCAGCAGCGAAAGCTGGGCCCGTTGCAGACTCTCAGCCTTATTCACACCACCCTTTCGCAACTCAGCGTAGAACACCCCAAAGAGTTCAGCCGTAGACGTATCGCTGATCGACCACAATGACGCCACGGCACTTCTAGCACCCGACTGCACGGCTATGCCAGCCAAACCAAGAGCAGCCTCATCGTCCCCTGCCGCTGTCTGACAGGCACTCAAAACCAGCAGGTCGAGTTGGGTATTGGCCCGGCCATCCAGCAGGGTCTTTAACGCAGGTAACCGTAGGCGATCGTCAAAAGTCAGTAAAAAGGAATCACGGTGATCTGCGCTGAATTCTCCATGCGTTGCCAGGTGCACAACACCGTAGTCTGGTGAAATCAAACCATTTGAAACGCTTTCAAGACGGAATTCCTCGTCGCGCATTTCTCTGGCGCCATACTGCCCTACCAACGCAGACATCTCGATACCAACGCCTGGCAACGCGCTAAAACCTTGCACCGACTGAGTGAGACCCCCAGCCAGAATGCTGCCATTGTTGGAATTATTGCCGCCAATAAAACTCTTGCCACCGTCCTTCGTCAAACCAACTGCCGGCGTCGTAGCCAATGCATACTGTTCAACCAAAAATTCATCATCATTGTGTAAAGCAGCAAATGGGATGGTCCGTAGCGCGCCATCCGGCACCAGAATTAGCGTATCTACCTTGGCCGAGACCAGCGTTTCATGGATAGGAGAGATCAGCCAGCGATACAACTGTTGGGACTGCAACAGATAGTCATCGCGGCTCTCTGGTCGTTCGAGATTCAGTCGAAACGCCCGCACTTCACGCACCACCGACGCTCGATCAATCGAAACGCTTGTGCGTAGTAGCTGACCATTTACCTCTAGCAATAGTTCCAAACGATCCGCGAACAGTAAGGGATAGAGAACTGCCTGGCCCTCTGGGATTTCGCTCTCAACCAGTGCCTCGGATGCGAGGCAGCTGTTGGCAAAATAGTCTTCCACCTCAGCCGTCTTCAGAGATTCAAGCAGGCCTCGAACATGGCGTAACTCGAGCTGCTGCGCGGCCCCAGACAGCTTCGAAGAATCCAGCAACAGGAGGTCGGCATAGGTTCTATAGACGGGGTCGACCAGCGTACGGTAGCTATCGCCCCCCGCTGGAACAACGGCGCTGCGGAATTCTTCGAGCAAGAACACTGCTTCGCGTAACGCTGCCAAAGCATCAGCATCATCGCCTTGGGTACGTGCAAGACGCGCACGTTGCCATTGCCACCGAAAAACCTGACTTACCGAGCCCCCTGCCTCGGCGTGCAGCACCGCAAGCTTGGTTAGTTCTGCCGCCAACGAAAGGTCGCCCCGCGTTTCGGCAATTTCACCCCGTACGCCGGCAATCTGCGCTGACAGCATCCGGTCATCACTTTTCGATCCGGCGGCCTCCAACGCCTGCCCAGTAAGTGCATCGGCCGCGTCAAGCAACGTCTCAGGTAGCGCCAGTTCTTGCACCGCTCGATGCACAAGCTCGGCCAGCTGCAATAAGACCAGGCTGTCGCTCTGAGCGCTGCCCACTGTTGTTAGCACCTTCTCGAGGTGTGCGTCAAAACCACTCAACTCACGTGCGTCTATGCGTGCGCGCAGGCCATTTAATAGTGCCCGCCCCAACAACTCAGAGTCGCTATCTGTGCGCGCAGTCTCAGCCGCTAGATCAAAGCGAACAATGGCCTCTGTTAAATTGCCAGAGGCCGCAAGCGCTCGTCCGTAGTCATTGAAATAGCCAGCGGCAAGCTCAGAGTTCCGCAACACAGAGATCGACTCGAGCTCACGCAGCAGAGCAAGCGCTCTATCGTGGTGGCCAGCATCGAGCAACACGCCAGCCCGACGCAGTTCCCAAACGGGGTCAGACCGAAACTGTGGGGCTTTACGCTGCGCACTCTCCATCTCGAGCAAAGCCAGTCGTGAACTGCCGGCGCGTTGACGCGACGCGCCATCATCACATTGCAAGTCTTTTCCCGGTAGCGGCGCCGCCGGGTCCGCCCAGGCAGACATCATCGCGCCAATCAATCCGAAAGCTAAGACTATTCTAAGGTAAGACATAACTTTAGTACTTCTGACTGTAATGCCCTTCCTCTGGAATCAGACCATCGAGTTTGCCCATAGTGGAGGCATCAGCCGTAACGACGAACTTTTTCACCACCTTAGCGATAGCGTTCGCGGCAGTTTTGAGCTTAGCGGCATTGGGTTCCGCAAGATTTAGACCACTGGCCGCGGCCAGCATGGCACTAATAGACCCATCAGAAACCGCGCCGCTTGCGGCTTTAAGTTTGACCGTGGCAGCCTCAACCCGGCTCTTCATTTCGCTACGATAGGTACCAGCTGCCGCCGACTTTGCCAACGCTCGAAGGCTGTACTCCAGATCAGTTCCAAGTCCAACCACATAAACTATTCGCTTACGCTCAGGACTGGCCTCCTTGTTCTCTTCACCGTTGCTCCAGAACAGGTTGTGTCGAACTTCACCTTCAAGCCAGGACACCAGCTCAAATTTGCTACCCGCAGGGTGACCACCTGTGTTCACGAGTTCTTCGTTGGGAACCGTATGACAGTCCATGCAGTTTGCTGCAATTTTGTGAATGAGCTGCGGCCTGATTTGGCCCGCTGCCTCGGCGGTTGCTAGCCGCTGTTGCTTCTGCGCCGGACTCTCACTCTCTGCATCTTCTCCAGGGTACTGGCCATGTGCATCGATCCAATCTGCCGCCGCCCCGTGACAAGACTCACAGGAGATACCTGCAATCGGTTCCGCCTCATCGGCAGTCTCGCCAGTCAGCGTAAAATGGCAACCCACACAGGTGCCGTCAGGCGCTTCGATATCATCCACGCCTAACGCCTCCGCGATCTCCAACGCCCTATCTGACTGCGACAGTTCTTCGTACGTTTTAAAATGGGTAGACTCAGCCCAAATGTCATTTTCTGCCGAGTGGCAATCGACGCAAGCATCGGGTCCTACTACCAGTGAGTGATCCAATTGCGCCGTTGCAGAGGTTGTGAACAACCACATCCCTCCGGTTAGCAACGCCATAACGAGTGAGCGCATGAGCGTCTCCATAAGTTTCCCCAGTTGTTTCGTTTGCTACAGCTTGAGCTGCAACTCCAGTCGGCTACCCCAACTCGTATCTAGGCTTTCTCGCTCCGCGACAAAAGCATCAACTCGCACGACTAGTCGTTTGCCCAGTGCCTTCTGATAGCGACCACCAAGCGCAAATTGGCGCCGATCCGAGCCATCGGTATCGGTCCTTGCTCCGGCCTCAACAATAAGCTGACTGCGCGATTCGTTAAAAAACATCTGGTATCCAACCGCGCCACCAAACGACTCACTAGCGTCGTTGCCAAGGGGTCCGGGGAAAGCACCCAGTCCAGTGGCTGCGTACAAAATACCAACTAGCCCCAATGGCCCGCCCGTAGCAGCATCGCGTGACGCCGAATTGAAATCGTCGATGGCCAGAAAGACATTGGTATAGACGTTGTTGTGGGTATACGGCGGTGTCCAGGACACCTCAGCAACAGCAACCGAACCACTTGTGCTCTGCAGGGTCTCGAGTCCCTCCGAATCTGAGTGCACTAACCGAAAGGCTGTATTCAATTTGCCAATGCGCTGAGAAGCACTAATACCCGCGTACCAGGCATCGCCCGTTAGATCAGAGGTAACTCGAGCGAAATCCAAATTCACGGTTGAGCGCGAGAAGTCTGTTTCTGTGAACAGGCCATACATGCGCGCGTCGTTATCGTCTTGATTGTCGGCGCGATTGACATCGTTCCAACCGTAAATCACCGCTACCCGAGTGTTTATCGCACGGGGAACAAAGAGCAAGTTGTTGCGAGATAACGCCACAGAATCCATTCGGTCATCGATCAACATGCCTTCTTGAAACAACCACGGCAGCCTTCCGACGGAGACGTCCATATCCCACCAGCGGCTTGTTCTGTCGTCGTCGCCAGGCACCAGCTCCGCAAGATTCCCTTCGAAGAACGCTACATTCACTTCGAAATTTGACCCGCTAACAGAGTCGCCGTCCGGATGAATTCGGTAGCCTGAGAACTCACCATCTTCATCTAAAGGTCGAACCCCAAAAACGATTCGGTCAGTCTGTGAAAGCGAGACCTGGGCAAAGAGATCGAGTCGGTTGACCCATTCTGCCGCATAATCATCACCACTCAACAGCGAATCATCGTAGACATTGACGGCTGTTCGGTAGTTGCCCCAAATAATGAGGTTAGGTTGCCAGACTGCACCGCCAGGCAAACGGATACCGGAGGCTATATTGCCGTTGCCAAGAAACGTGTCCCCAAGTTCCACAATGGGTCGCGCACGCGATCCAACCACGTCGAGTTGCAGAGATCGTGGTTCGTCAGACAGGGCGCTGGTCTCTGCACCCTCTGCAGGCCCCGTCAACAGCGTACCCATGGTGAGAGCAGCAATACTCAGCAGAGTTTTGACTTGTAGAGATGCGCCACGAGGCGCTTGACGACTCATTCGCCCTGCCCTCCGCCAGCAATCGTCATTTCGCCGTTGGTGCTTCCGAACACATGTTCTTTCTCCCAGATCACGGTATGGCCTTCTACCACCGCATCACCAATTTGTTTGGCGCTCATGCCATAGTCAAAACCTACCTCCTGAATATCGTTGAGCAGATTGATAGGAATCATGCCTGCGACCAGTTCAACCTGAGCTCTGTATGGACCCTTGCCAGTCAAGTCCTTGCCTCGAACCTTGTATTTGGCCCAGCGATGACCCAAAGGAGGGATAACCTGTTTTTGTTTTCGGGCACCGCGAGGTCGCCCATAAACCCCTGAGGAGCGGGTCTCCGGCCGCAGAAACGGCAGCGGATCTGTTGACACATTAATGGGTATGACCTGCTCCCGCTCTCCCCCTCGAATGTTGCGAGTAATGAATTTGCTCTGCAGGCTGAACAGTTGCCTGTCCAGCGGCAGCTCGTCGTTGTGCACATACAGCGAGTGCAAGTCTCGCAGGTCACCATTGGGATCAAGGTCACCCGACTTAAAGACAACAGTCCCTTCGGCGTCTGTAACCGTGACACGCAGCCAAACAAGGCGCTCAGCATCAAAACCGGTAGGCACGCTGTGTCCATCGGTGCCATTTCTGACCTTTACCTTAAACTGTAACCCTTTGCTGTTGGCTTTCAGCGGCACTATCTCATCAAGCTTGTAGCCCGCCTGTAGCAGCTGTAAACGCTGCACATTCACCCCCTCTAAGTGCTTGACCTGCGCATCGATGATCTTGCGCGCACGTACACGGCGGGTACGAGAGTTCCACTGCTTGGGAAAAGAATAACCAGCCTTGTTCGCTTTGACCTTCTTTTCAAATTCAGGGTGTCCCCACCACTTCTGGTTTTTCGTTGTTGGATCACGCCATTCAAACTCTAGCCATTGCGCCATCGTTGCTAACTTTGCTGCATCTGTGTTGTGCGGAAAGAGCCCCGGATGAATCACCGAGTGATCGGGCCCCACAAATGTGTGATTAGTGAGCTTGCGATCAGCGGATTCGTAACTCTTGCCCCGCCCTCCAATCGTCGCTGCAGAACCGACCTCATAATCGGACACAACACCAGGCTGGGTTGCCATGTGGCAGTCATTGCAAGTTTCGCCCCGTTTCGCCGCCGGCGAATAGTTGTATTCACTAAAAGCATCCTCAAGCCGGAACCCGTTGCGCAGCCGAACGTCGTGACAGGAACCACAGAATGCGGGTTCAGTGAGCCGAGGGAACTTCTCTACCTCGGCATGTATCGCACGCCCTCGCTTACCGCGCTCTTCGTTAACCCGGCACTTCTTTTTATCAGACAGGCAGGCGTCCAGCTCTTCGCCACCGTTAGGCCCGTAAACCGGCGCAAAGATGTCACCCTCTACCATTCCCAACCGGCCGCTTATCCGCCCGTAGTTTTGATCCACTCGATGGCAAACAACACAGGTAACCCCCTCACGCGACGTCGGATGCCGATCCATGTTCGACGCAAACAGTGGCTCGCCAAGGTTCATACCAACGGGCGTATGACAACGGATACAGAAATCGCCTTGGGTGCCATTGGTGCGCTTGAGAATTGTGCCGTGCATGGCATTGAAAACCGGGCTCAATTGCGCGTAGGAATGCGGCGAGGCACTCCATTCCTTGTATTGTTTCGGATGGCAGGCTGCGCATTTGGCAGCCGGAGGGAAGCGATTGCTGATCAACAATTCGGCATGCAGACGCGCGGCCGCAGCTTCCTTTTTAGACACTTTCTTCTGCGCTGCTTGAGGTTCCTTTTGGGATTCCTTTTGAATCTCGTGTCCGGCTCCGTGCTCCGCCGCGTTAGCCGTTTGAGCCACGGGTAGCACTGTTGATACCCCGATAATGGCCAACGCAACGAAAGTCATCGTCACCACCATGCGTTTGGGGAAATTCACCCTGACCATCTGTTTCTCCGTTCTCCGTAACTGTGTTGTGATCCGCACAGTTCTCTATGCACTGCTCTCTATGCGTCGAGCGTGCGAAAATCGGGTCAACAACCACTCAAGATGAGAAAAACTAGTTCTGACGGCCTGTCGGCTGCTCCAGTAACAGCCAGGAGGCTCCGCCCGCATGACCTGGGTGATATTCATGACAGGTGACACAGGCCTCGCCTGCGGGCGAGTCTGGTTGATGGCATTGCGCGCACAGCGCCTTATTCATAGGTTTGAAACCTCCGACAGTGGTGCCGGTATAGGCGTTAAGGTACTCAGCTTCCCCACCTTCCGACGCTTCGTGACAGGAGCTACAACTCGTTTCGTCGCGTACGTGAGTCTTATGCGCAAAGGCGGCCGCCTGGCTGGTCGCAGTCCGCACGGTGGTGCCCCAACGCGGCAACTCCCCTCCGATCGAGATCGCGAGATCATGGCACTTGCTGCAGCGCCCAATACCCTTAGCTGCACCAGGTTTGGCGGTATCATCCAGCAAGGTTTGCCGCAGTCGGACCAGCTCTGCGCGCATTTCCTCAGAGCTACTCTTGTGATCTATTTCTGCTAACAAATCCACCCAACTTCGAAGCAGATCATCCGCATGACCCGAAAGTCGGTATCGCAGCGAATATTTCTCGCTATCCCAGCTGCCCAATCTCACGCTGGTAGCACCCGGTAGTGGATTAGCCTGTGGGTTTGCCCTGACAATCGGCTTAGCTCCTAAGTAGCTAGCCAGCGTCGTGGTAGATAATCGGGGATCGTCACCAAACCAGCCCACGACCGCGCTCGCAACTTCTGCAGCAGACAACCGGCCACTAACCGCTGTTCGTTCGCGGTGGCTCAGCTCTCTTCCCAGCCACACCTCCAATCTGTTTGCGGTGGCACCAACCGGGTCTACCGAAAGCTCTCCAAGCAGCTGCCGAAGTGCATTCAGTACGATCACTACGTTCTCGAGGTTGTGCTCATCGGCTTTCGCCAACGAACCAAGCTTCACTCTGGCAGTTCTCAATTCGGTTAGTGCCTGCCCCACATCAGGCTCCGCTGCCAGCAGCAGTTCAGAGAGTGGAGTAAGGCCGAGGCGAGTTAGCCCCGTCCGCGAACCACGACGGGTTCCGTCAGGCCAGAAACCATAGTCGACACCTCGTTTTTTCAATTGTCGGGTGTCAATCCTGGGTAAGGTGAAAAACGGCAACAACGCATTCTTAATCAACTGCTCGCCGTGATGAAGTACCTTGTCACGTCTCGTTGCGTCCTGCTCCCCATGACAATCAACACACATGGCATCGAAGCCGGTGGTCGCCATCCGCTGCCCCGCACCGTCCGACTTATGGCATGACAAACACTGAAATGGCTTTTGCGTGTCGGCATAATGCTTGCCGCTGTGAGCACTATGATCAAAGATAA
>JALZVT010000005.1 GCA_023300545.1 Pseudomonadales bacterium | reverse complement strand
GAAAACGAAAACGAATCCGAGCCGTTAGCGGATGCAAGCGCTGATGCACTCGAACTGCCGCAGGCGGCAGCCTTGGCACCCTTGTCCCCCGCGGCAGTAACAGCAACATTACTACCGAAGCTAACAAAACCAGCAAATCCACCGCCTTCCGCACGCACCGTTGTGGCGGTCGCTCTGGTGGTGGTGGTGTTGGCGGGTTGGTTGGGAATGGCATCCGGGCCTTCGGCAACCGGTTCTGACAGTTCAACAGGGGTCTCGCCGCTTGTTTCGCTTGCCCCCGGCGGGGTGCTGACTGTGGCGATGATGCCGACTCCCGGCCATGACGATATGCCGCTCCATACGGCAATGAGCAGCGCGCTGGATCATCGGGTCAGACTCAGTGCGCCGAGTTCGGGGGTGTTGTTTGCAGAGGGCGATGCTCAAGAGCTGCGGCAAACCTTGCGCACGCAGGTGGTGCTTGAGCGTACTCAGCAGAGCAGTGGACGCTACATCAGTCTGGCTGTGCGCTGGTCTTCCGAGCAGGACAGCGGAGTGTTGGCCGCCGACGTTGGTCTGGCGGTTGAACGGTCGCAGTTAGAGCGCCGGGTGGGTGTTGCTGCAGGCGTTGCACTGCTTGATCTGGTAGTCGGCAACAAGCAGGTGGCGCCACCTTCAAAGACAGCCATGCAGAGCTACATTGCCGGTCGACAGTTGCTCGACGAAACCAGTTCGGATCAAACCGTCCGGGACGCAGAACACGCATTTCTGGACGCGACTGAGCGTGCGCCAGGTTGGTCACTTGGACACGCCGGGTTGTGCGATGCCAAGTTATTGAATAGCTGGACCGATAACGAGCAACGCGCGTTGCAAGTGGCGGAGCCTATCTGTGCTGATGCGCTGCGTTTAGGCGCTGCACAACCCTACGTTCAGGCGGCATGGGGTCACTACCTGCGACGCAGCGGCCAAGCCTCTAAAGCCCAGGCTTTTCTATCTGCAACGGCCGGCTCTGCGTCGGTGGCGCAGTTGGGGCAGTTGGCGGAGGTTGAGTTTGCGCTCTATCGGCAGACGAGCGATAACGGCCATCTCGATCATGCGCTGGAGCGTTTGCAGCGGCTGGTTGTGTTAGAGCCGGCGTATTGGCGTTGGCACTGGCTAGCCGGAACTTACTACTACTTTCAGGGTGATCTTGCAGCCGCTGTGACCGAGGGGCAGGCAGCCAGCGCGCTGAAAGATGTTCCTGTGGTTCTCGTCAATCTGGGCATGGCGCAGTTTTGCCTGGGCGACGTAAATGGCATGTTGGGCAGCTTCGAGCGGGTTACCCAGCTGCAGCCGGACAGCTACCTCGGTCATGAGTACGCCGGTCTGGCGCGGTTCTATTTAGGCGACTTTAAAGCGGCTGTGACTCTGCGCAGGACCGCTATTGAGCGCATTGGCGCCTCTGGCGATCCTGAAATCCATGACATGTGGGGAGGTTTGGGGGACGCGCTGCGACACGCGGGTGATGCCCCTGGGGCGAGCGTCGCGTATCGGCAAGCGGCAGAGATTCTCGAGCGCGATATGCTGGGGGGCATTGCCTCAGTGAGCGATTATGCTCATCGGGCGTTCTACCACGCGATGCTTGCGAGTCTGGGCGATGCCGATGAGCCGCAAGCGGGGCTGATTCGCGTGTCGGTGCGGCGTGATCTTGAGCAGCTGCACGCTGATGACCTCGATCGCTCTTCCAGAGTGCGCTATGCACAGGTGCTGGTGCTGCTGGGTAAGCCGGCAGCGGCGAGCGTTCAGGCAGAGGAGGCGGTGGAGCAGTGCGCCGGTTTGGCGGCTCATCCAGACCTGGTCGCCTTATTACCCGGGTAATAGACGATTTCAGTGACGCACTGCAGAAAACAGTTGCGTTCAGCTCTTATCCCCTTAAGATGCGGCTTCCGTTTTTCGGGGTCTGAGTCATGTCCGCGGTCAGATAGCGCAGGCTATTTAACTGGAATTGAGGACAAGGCAGGGGCCAACCGGGCAGTGTCCGGTGCTATTTAACAATTGACCGTGTGGAGGACCTTAGGTGGTTCAAAATCAGCGCATTCGTATCCGTCTTAAGGCTTTCGATCATCGCCTCATCGACGTATCGACTCAAGAAATCGTCGACACCGCAAAACGTACCGGTGCGCAGGTCTTGGGCCCGATTCCGCTGCCCACTCGTAAAGAGCGCTTTACAGTGCTTGTTTCGCCACACGTCAATAAAGATGCTCGTGATCAGTACGAAATTCGTACCCATAAGCGTCTGTTAGATATTGTTGAACCCACTGAGAAAACCGTCGATGCGCTGATGAAGCTCGATTTGGCTGCCGGTGTTGAGGTTCAAATCAGTTTGAATTAATAGAGCGTTGCGTCCGCTTCCAAGGTAAACTTGGGGGCTAACCTGCTCTTTGGTTTGAAGAGATTTAGGTTAAAGAATTTTAGAAGCCGGCCACTGTAAGGTCAGCTTCTCTCCAGGGCCCCGATAGGGGGTCAACGAATGAAAGTACCGTCTGCTCCATCTCATTAGAGAATGGGGGGTAGGCGGTCCCTGCACTAGAAAAAAGTGCACCGAAGGTGGAAGTAGCAAACATGGCTATTGGTGTTATAGGAAAGAAGAGCGGCATGACCCGCATTTTCACGGAGGATGGCGCGTCTATCCCGGTTACCGTGATTGAAGTGGAGCCTAACCGCATCACAATGGTCAAGAGTGCTGAGAGTGATGGATACAGCTCTGTACAGGTCACCACTGGTGAGCGTCGCGCTAGTCGCGTCAGCAAGCCGGCTGCGGGCCATTTTGCCAAGGCAAACACCGGCGCTGGACGAGGTCTTTGGGAATTTCGTCTTCCTGAAGATGACGCAGAGCTCGCCGCTGGCGGCACGCTTTCTGTTGAGCAGTTCGAGGCCGGTCAGAAGGTTGACGTCCAGGGCGTTTCAAAAGGTAAAGGTTTTGCTGGCGCCATTAAGCGTTGGAATTTCCGCGGCCAGGACAACACGCACGGCAACTCTATCTCGCACCGTGCTCCTGGTTCTATCGGTCAGTGCCAGACTCCAGGTCGGGTATTTAAAGGAAAGAAGATGGCGGGGCATCTGGGTAACGTGAAAACGACCACCCAAAACCTCGAGATTGTTCGTGTTGATTCAGAGCGCAATCTGATTCTGGTTAAGGGCGCAGTCCCCGGACCAGCAGGTGGCGATGTTTGTATCCGTCCGGCGATCAAAGCCTAGATCGCGCTAGGAGGGTTAGTTAGTTAATGAATATTGATATTGCAGCTGGTGGTTCCGTCGAAGTTTCCGACGTGGCATTTGGCAGAGAATATAACGAGTCACTGGTGCACCAGGTTGTGGTGTCTTACCTTGCAGGCGCACGTCAGGGCAGCAAAGCCCAGAAGACGCGTTCTGAAGTAAGCGGTGGTGGTCGTAAACCTTGGCGCCAAAAAGGCACCGGTCGCGCTCGCGCGGGTACTATCCGAAGCCCCATCTGGCGTGGAGGTGGTCGCACTTTTGCAGCCAAGCCACAAGATCACTCGCTGAAAGTTAATCGCAAGATGTATCGCGGTGCGCTGCGTTGCATTCTTAGCGAGCTGATTCGCCAAGATCGTTTGATTGTGGTCGAGTCGTTTGTCGTTGACTCGCCAAAGACCAAAGCGTTTGCCGCCCAGATCAAAGGCATGAACCTCGACAACGTTCTGATCGTTTCAGACGTCGTTGATGAAAACTTGGTTTTGGCTTCGCGCAATCTTAGGTACGTTGGTGTAAGTGACGTTGCAGCGGTTGATCCGGTAAGTCTGATCAGTCACGAGAAAGTTCTGATCACCGTAGCCGCGCTTAAGCAGTTTGAGGAGTCACTCGTATGATTTTATCGAACAAGCAGCAGGTTATCTCTCAAGAGCGCATCTTTACGGTGCTAGTTGCCCCTCACTTTACCGAGAAGGCATCTGTTGAAGGTGACAAAAGCAATCAGTACACATTTAAAGTGTCTACCGATTCAACCAAGGCCGAAATTAAGGCAGCGGTTGAGCAGCTCTTCGAAGTGAAGGTTGCTGGTGTCAGCACGCTGAATGTGAAAGGCAAGACCAAGCGCAATCAGCGCGGTGTGTCTCGCAAGAAAAATTGGAAGAAAGCGTACGTTCGTCTGGCCGAAGGCCAAGACATCGACTTTACGCTTGTCGACTAGGACCAGGTGAGTATCTAGCAATGGCAGTTGTAAAAGCGAAACCCACGTCGGCCGGTCGCCGCTTTGTAGTTCGGGTAGTTAGTCCCGACCTACACAAAGGCGCGCCTTATAAGCCGTTGCTCGAAAAGAAATCGCGTAATGGTGGTCGTAACAATCGTGGTCGTATCACTACGCGTCATCGTGGTGGTGGTCATAAACAGCACTACCGTTTGATCGATTTCAAGCGCAACAAAGACGGCATACCAGCAGTTGTTGAGCGTCTGGAATACGATCCAAACCGTTCAGCCAACATTGCACTGCTTAAGTACAAAGACGGTGAGCGTCGTTACATCATCGCGCCTCGCGGAGTTAAAGCTGGCGAAGAGTTGATGAGTGGCAGTAACTCGCCGATTCGTCCGGGTAACTCGATGGCGTTACGCAGCGTACCGGTAGGTAGTGTTGTTCACTGCATCGAACTCAAGCCTGGTAAAGGCGCGCAGGTTGCTCGCAGTGCAGGAACATCTGCTCAGCTGGTTGCTCGCGAAGGCACATACGCAACGTTGCGTTTGCGCTCTGGTGAAATGCGTCGCGTTCTGGCCGAGTGCCGCGCAACGCTAGGTGAAGTAAGTAATAGCGAACACAACCTCCGTTCGCTGGGTAAAGCTGGTGCCACTCGCTGGCGCGGCATTCGCCCGACGGTTCGTGGTGTTGCTATGAACCCGGTTGATCACCCACACGGTGGTGGTGAAGGTCGTACTGCAGGTGGTCGTCACCCGGTATCGCCTTGGGGTATGCCAACCAAAGGTTACAAGACGCGCAGCAACAAGCGCACCGACAAACTCATCGTGCGCCGTCGCGGCAAGCGATAGCAGGAGAGACAAGTGCCAAGATCACTGCGAAAAGGACCGTTTGTCGATTTGCACCTCATGAAGAAGGTGGAAACGGCAGCTGCAAACAACGAGAAGCGACCTATCAAGACGTGGTCGCGTCGATCCATGGTGCTGCCAGATATGGTTGGCCTGACGATCGCTGTACATAACGGCCGCCAACATATTCCGGTATTTATCTCGGAAGATATGGTTGGCCACAAGCTGGGCGAATTTGCCTCAACCCGTACTTATCGCGGCCACCAGGCTGATAAGAAAGCCAAGCGCTAGGGCGGATAGAGTTATGCAAGTACGAGCAGTAGCAAAACGATTACCCATCTCGCCACAGAAAGTGCGATTGGTAGCAGATCAGGTTCGCGGAGAGCCAGTTGCTAAGGCGCTGGATATCCTGACGTTCTCGACGCAGAAGGCGGCAGTGCTGGTACGCAAGGCTCTTGAGTCTGCTATCGCTAACGCTGAGAACAACGAAGGCGCAGACGTCGACGAACTGAAAGTGTCAGAAATTTATGTAGATGCAGGCGCGACTATGAAGCGCATTATGCCGCGAGCCAAAGGCCGCGCGGATCGCATCTTGAAGCGCACTAGTCACATCACTGTGACTGTGTCAGACGAATAACGGAGTTCAGGCATGGGTCAGAAAGTACATCCAACAGGTTTTCGCCTGGGGATCGTCAAAGAGCACACTTCGGTGTGGTATGCCAATCGCAAGACATACGCGACATACCTGCTCAGCGATTTAAAAGTGCGCGAGTTTCTGCGCAAGCGTTTGGCTCAGGCGTCAATCAGCCGCATCGAGATCGAGCGTCCAGCACAGACTGCTCGCATCACGATCCATACGGCTCGGCCCGGTATCGTTATTGGAAAGAAAGGCGAAGATGT
The DNA here is from genome assembly GCA_023300545.1 of Pseudomonadales bacterium. Classification (GTDB taxonomy): domain Bacteria; phylum Pseudomonadota; class Gammaproteobacteria; order Pseudomonadales; family Azotimanducaceae; genus JALZVT01. The sequence continues at coordinate 16,238 of JALZVT010000005.1, read as the reverse complement.
AGAGCGCCTGCGTAAGGACCTGACCCAGATGATGGGTATGCCGGTTCACGTGAACGTCGAAGAAATTCGCAAGCCAGAGCTTGACGCTCTGTTGGTTGCACAAAACGTTGCTCAGCAACTTGAACGTCGGGTGCAGTTTCGCCGCGCCATGCGTCGAGTGATTCAGAACGCGATGCGTCTTGGCGCTGAAGGTATCAAGGTTCGCGTAGCGGGTCGTTTGGGCGGTGCAGAAATTGCTCGCTCTGAAGTGTATGCCGAGGGTCGGGTACCGTTGCACACGTTGCGCGCCGACATCGATTACGCAACTTGGGAAGCGCAAACGACTTACGGAATCCTTGGCATCAAAGTATGGGTGTTCAAGGGCGAGATTATCGGTAACGAAGAAGAGGCTGCTGCGGGCTCCGCGTAGGCTTCAATTCAAGTAGAACGAGATAAGTAGATGCTGCAACCGAAAAGAACAAAGTTCCGCAAGCAAATGAAAGGCCGCAACCGCGGACTTGCATTGCGCGGCAGCAAAGTAAGTTTCGGCGAATATGGTCTGAAAGCCGTTAGTCGCGGTCGACTGACTGCTCGCCAGATCGAAGCCGGTCGTCGTGCAATGACACGTCGCGTAAAGCGTGGCGGCAAAATCTGGATTCGTGTGTTTCCAGACAAGCCGATCACCAAGAAGCCGCTTGAAGTTCGCCAGGGTAAGGGTAAGGGCGCCGTTGAGTATTGGGTTGCTTTGATTCAGCCTGGTCGCATTCTCTTTGAGATGCAGGGTGTTGATGAAGAGACGGCTCGCGAGGCCATGACATTGGCCGCGGCAAAACTGCCGTTTGCGACCACGTTTGTTAAACGGACGGTAATGTAGATGAACGGTGCAGATTTACGCGAGAAATCGCCAGCAGAACTTCAGCAAGAGCTTATGCGCCTGCGGAAAGAACAGTTTTCCCTGCGTATGCAGCGAGCTAGCGGCCAGTTGGGTCAGATGCACCTGATGAAAGAAGCGCGTCGTGATATCGCCCGCGTTAAAACGATCATGCAAGAGAAACGCTCATGAACGACGTAGCAAAGAAAGAGAGCAGTCCACGCGTGGTTATCGGCCGTGTCGTTAGCAACAAGGGCAACAAGAGCATCACGGTTCTGGTTGAACGACGTGTAAAACACCCGATTTACGGCAAGTACATCCGCCGTTCAACGAAGTTTCATGCACACGACGAAAACAACCAGTGCAACATTGGTGACCTGGTTTCTATTATCGAATGTCGTCCGCTGTCCAAGACCAAGACGTTCACGCTGCGCTCAGTTGATGAAGCGGCAGCGGTAGAAGGGGCTAACCAGTGATTCAGACAGAAAGTATGCTCGAGATCGCTGACAACAGCGGCGCGCGCAGAGTTCAGTGCATTAAAGTGCTGGGTGGCTCTCATCGTCGTTATGCCGGCATCGGCGACGTTATTAAGGTAACGGTTAAAGAAGCCATTCCGCGCGGCCGAGTTAAGAAAGGCCAGGTTATGAATGCGGTTGTGGTACGCACCAGAAAAGGCGTTCGTCGCCCTGATGGTTCACTGATTAAGTTTGATACCAACGCAGCGGTACTGCTCAACGCGCAGAACCAACCTGTTGGTACCCGTATTTTTGGTCCTGTTACGCGCGAACTGCGCAACGAAAACTTCATGCGCATCATTTCGCTTGCGCCAGAAGTTCTCTAGTCCCAGAACGAAATAGAAGAAAAAGTCGCTCTGTTGATTAGAAGAGCCAGAGAAGAATTATGCAAAAGTTCAAAAAAGACGACGAAGTGATCGTGATTGCCGGACGCGACAAGGGCAAGCGTGGCGCAGTGCTGCGCATTGTAGAGCCTGATCGCCTGATAGTTGCTGGCATTAACACTGTCAAAAAAGCCACTCGGCCTAACCCGGAAGCGGGTGTGCAGGGCGGTATTGTTACTCAGGAAGCGACAATTCATCGCTCTAACGTAGCGCTGTATAACGAAGAGACCGGCAAAGCTGATCGCATTGGTGTTCGTGAAGAAGACGGCAAGCGCGTTCGCTTCTTCAAGTCGACCAATAAGGTCGTAGGTGAGTAGTAATGGCTAATCTATACGAACACTACAAAAATGAGATTCGCGGCAAGCTTGCCAAAGAACTCGAGATCACGAACCCAATGCGCGTTCCACGCATTGAAAAAGTTACCCTTAACATGGGTGTTGGTGAGGCGGCCTCAGATCGCAAGGTTATGGACGCAGCAGTAGGCGATATGACGCTTATCGCTGGTCAAAAACCTCAGGTTCGCATGGCTCGCAAATCAGAAGCTGGATTCAAAATTCGTGAAGGCTGGCCGGTAGGTTGCAAAGTTACTCTGCGCCGCGCCCGTATGTACGAATTCATCGACCGTCTTGTGGGAATTGCTATTCCCCGTATGCGTGACTTCCGGGGTTTGAACCCGAAATCGTTTGACGGTCGCGGTAATTTCTCGATGGGTGTGACCGAACAGATCATCTTCGCCGAGATCGACTACGACAAGATCGACAAGATTCGTGGCATGGACATCACCATCACCACGTCTGCCCAATCAAATGAAGACGCCCTCGCACTATTGCGGGCCTTCAACTTTCCGTTCAGGAGCTAGTACATGGCCAAGACATCAATGATCGAGCGCGAGAAAAAGCGTACGAAGACGGTTGCCAAGTACGCGAAAAAGCGGGCGGCACTTAAGGAAACTATTCGAGATCTGAGCCTCAGCGAAGAAGAACGTTGGGACGCCCAGGTAGCGCTGCAAAAGCAGCCTCGTGATGCGTGTCCGGCTCGTCAGCAACGTCGCTGCGGAATTACCGGCCGTCCACATGGTGTTTATCGTAAGTTTGGTCTTGGTCGTAACAAGTTGCGTGAAGCCGCTATGCGCGGTGACGTACCAGGCCTCGTTAAGGCGAGCTGGTAAAGAAGGAATACAACTATGAGCATGCAAGATCCTATTTCTGACCTGTTGACTCGAGTGCGCAACGCGCAAACGGCTCGTCATGCTTCAGTCACCATGCCGGCTTCACAAAAGAAGCTCGCTATTTGCAAGGTGCTGCAGTCAGAAGGCTACATCGGTCACGTCTCTGTATCAGAAGGCGTGAAGAAAGAGTTAACGGTTGAGCTGCGTTATCACAACGGCTCACCTGTAATCGAAGAGCTGGATCGTGTAAGTCGTCCAGGTTTGCGTATCTACAGGGCCAAAGACGAACTACCCACTGTTCGCGGCGGTCTTGGTGTTGCAATTGTCAGCACCAACCTCGGTCTTATGACCGATCGTGCGGCTCGTGCACAGGGTGTTGGCGGCGAAGTGCTCTGCACTGTCTTCTAGATCGAATTAAGAGTCAGGCAAAATAGATGTCACGTATAGCAAAAAATCCAATTCCAGTACCTTCAGGAGTCGACGTGTCGATTTCGGGTCAGGATTTGAAGATCAAGGGCGGCAAAGGCGAGCTCCTGATGACCATGCACAACTCAGTTACCCTCAAGCAGGAAGGTGCCGAGTTGATGGTTGCAATTCAGAATGATGACAAGCAGGCGAATGCCATAGCTGGCACCACCCGCTCAGTCGTTTTTAACATGGTGCACGGTGTGTCGACCGGTTGGGAAAAGAAATTGACTCTGCAGGGCGTTGGTTATCGCGCCCAGGCACAGGGTCGCAAGCTCACGTTGCAGCTTGGTTTCTCTCATCCTGTTGAGTACAGCTTGCCAGAAGGTATAGACGCGGCAACGCCGAGTCAGACCGAAGTTATTATTTCCGGTGCCGACAAGCAAAAAGTTGGTCAGGTGTCTGCCGAGATTCGCGCTTTCCGTCCGCCAGAGCCTTACAAGGGCAAAGGTGTTCGGTATTCAGACGAATACGTACGACGTAAAGAAGCGAAAAAGAAATAAGAGTTGAAGTAGCGCACATGAACTTAAAGACAAAATCCAGACTCAGAAGAGCTCGCCGCGGTCGCATGCACATGCGCGAGTTGGGTGCGACACGTTTGAGCGTTTACCGTACGCCTCAGCATATTTATGCGCAGGTACTTACGGCAGATGGCGGCAAGGTTTTAGCTAGCGCATCAACGGTCGAGAAAGAGTTACGTGCAAGCTCTGGCGGTAACGTTGCAGCAGCGGTTCGCGTGGGTACGCTAATCGCAGAACGTGCAAAAGCAGCAGGCGTCGGACGTGTAGCGTTCGATCGTTCAGGTTTTAAATACCACGGCCGCGTTCAGGCGTTGGCAGATGCGGCACGCGAAGGCGGCCTGGAGTTTTAAGGTATGGCATACGCAGACGATAATAAAGAAGAAGGCTTGGTCGAGAAACTCGTCCAGGTAAATCGCGTGGCCAAAGTGGTCAAAGGCGGACGGATTTTTGGTTTTACGGCACTCACGGTAGTTGGCGATGGCAATGGCCGCGTTGGCTTTGGTCGGGGTAAGGCTCGTGAAGTGCCATTGGCGATTCAGAAAGCTATGGAAGCGGCCCGCCGCAACATGGTTGATGTTGACCTGAACGGCAGCACCATTTGGTACCAGACTCGTGAACGTCACGGTTCTTCTACGGTGTTTATGGCGCCTGCGTCTGAAGGTACTGGCGTTATTGCTGGTGGCACGATGCGAGCAGTTCTGGAAGCAGCTGGCGTAAGTAACGTGCTGGCTAAGTGTTATGGCTCTACCAACCCGGTGAACGTCGTCCGCGCAACTTTTGCAGCGCTGACAGGTATTCGTTCTCCGCAAATGGTGGCCGAAAAGCGTGGCAAGTCGATCGAAGAGATCACCGCGTAACCTAATTGGTTCTAGCGGACAGGAGTAACAGATGAGCGACAAAATTAAAGTGACCCTGCTGAAGAGCGCCAACGGTCGGCTAAAAAATCACAAAGCCTGTGTCGCTGGCCTTGGCTTGCGTCGCATTGGCCATACGGTTGAAGTTATCGATACGCCCTCCAATCGGGGTATGATCAACAAGGTTGCTTACCTGTTACAGGTGGAAGAAAGCGCATGAGACTGAATGATATTTCGCCGGCTCCCGGCAGTCATAAAACCAAAAAACGCGTTGGTCGCGGTCAGAGTAGTGGCTGGGGCAAAACGGCAGGCCGAGGCCAGAAAGGTCAGAAGGCTCGTTCGGGCGGTGGTGTTAAGCCCGGTTTTGAAGGCGGTCAGATGCCTATGCAGCGTCGAGTGCCCAAGTTTGGTTTTCGTTCGCGAGTAGGTCTAATCACTGCTGAAGTTCGCCTTGGCGAGCTGAAGAAAGTTAAGGGTGACGAGATAAGTCTCGAAACTCTGCAGGCGGCCAACCTGATAACGCGCAGCATCAAGCGTGTGCGCATTATGTTGTCTGGCGAAATTGCACGTGTCGTTACGGTTAAAAGCGATAGCGGCACAATCAAAGTAACCAAAGGTGCGGCTGCAGCCATTCAAGCGGCAGGCGGCACGGTACAAGACTAATGGCTCGTAATCCCGGACAACTAGCTGGTGTACAGGCGGGGCTTTCAGAGCTTCGCAGTCGCCTGCTGTTCGTGTTTATTGCGCTACTCGTTTATCGAGTGGGCACGCACATTCCTATTCCGGGAATCAATCCTGATCGCCTGGCTGCGTTGTTTACGCAGCAGCAAGGCGGACTACTGGACATGTTCAACATGTTTTCTGGTGGTGCCCTTGAGCGTATGAGTATTTTGGCCCTCGGACCAATGCCTTACATTACCGCAAGCATCATCATGAACCTGATGCAGATGATGCATCCGGCTCTCAAAGAATTACGCAAAGAAGGTGAAGCTGGGCGTCGTAAAATCACGCAGTACACGCGTTACGGCACACTTCTGATCGCTCTAGTACAGGGCAGTGCGCTGACCGTAACTTTGGCAAACCAGAATCTAGCGTTCAGCCCAGACTTTTTGTTCTATTTTGTTGGCGTCACGACGGTGGTTGTTGGCGCACTGTTTGTTATGTGGCTAGGTGAGCAGATCACTGAACGCGGCGTGGGCAACGGCATTTCACTGCTCATTTTCTGCGGCATTGTGGCGAGCTTCCCAGCGGCTATTGGTCAAGCGTTCGAAGCAGCCCGCCAAGGCGATATCAATATCATTGCTTTGATCGTAGTTGGCGTACTCGCCGTGCTATTGATCTGGGGTGTTGTTTACGTCGAGCGCGGCCAACGACGAATTACCGTAAACTACGCAAAGCGCCAACAAGGTCGCAAAATGGTTCAGGGTCAGTCAACACACCTGCCCCTGAAAGTGAACATGGCGGGTGTTATTCCGGCCATTTTCGCCTCAAGCCTGTTACTTGCGCCCGCTTCAATTGCCCAGTGGTTTGGACAGAGCCCGGGTGCCAGCTGGCTACAAGACCTGGCGTTGGTGTTGTCTCCCGGTCAACCGCTCTACATTCTTATGTTCGCAGCCGGTATCATATTCTTTAGCTTCTTCTATACAGCGCTCACCTACGATCCGAAGGAAGTGGCTGATAACCTGAAGAAGCAAGGTGCCTTTGTCCCAGGTATACGACCTGGTCAGCAAACTGCCAAGTACATCGACGACGTGATTACCCGCCTCACCACCTTTGGTTCGGTATACGTTGCGCTGGTTTGTTTGCTGCCGTTGTTTATGTCGTCGTATTTCAATACGCCGGTTCAGTTGGGTGGCACCGCACTGTTGATCATTGTGGTTGTGGCGATGGATTTTATGGCTCAAGTGCAATCGCACCTGATGTCCAGCCAGTACGCCAAGCTAATGGAAAAATCGAATCTCAAGGGCTACAGCAAAACCCCGGGCAAATAGCCATGGGTTGGTCGCTGTCTCCAATTAGTAACGGCCTTTTTAAAGAAGGCACGAGGTAATCATGAAAGTACGCGCGTCAGTAAAGAAGATGTGTCGCAACTGCAAAGTCGTCCGCCGTAATGGTGTTGTTCGAGTTATTTGCCCCACCGAACCGCGTCACAAGCAGCGGCAAGGTTAAAGGCACAGGAGTTCAGGTTTATGGCACGTATCGCCGGAATAAATATTCCCGATAATAAGCACGCGGTCATCTCGTTGACCTACATTTTCGGCATTGGACGCACAACCGCGACCAAGCTGTGTGATGAAGCGGGCGTAAAACAAGACAGCAAAATCGGCGAACTGTCGGAAGCAGATCTCGACGCGCTGCGTAATGAGATCAGCAAGATGACGGTTGAGGGTGACCTCCGCCGCGAAGTAAACATGAACATCAAGCGTCTCATGGACCTGGGTTGTTATCGCGGCATTCGTCATCGCCGTGGTTTACCCGTTCATGGTCAACGCACCCGAACCAATGCGCGAACGCGGAAGGGTCCGCGTCGTCCGATCAGGAAATAGAGCATGGCCGAGAAGAAAAAAGCCAAGCGTACCGTGACCGATGGCGTAGCCCACGTGCACGCGTCGTTCAACAACACGATCATCACGATCGCAGACCGCCAGGGCAACGTTCTGTGCTGGGCAACTTCGGGTGGCTCTGGCTTCCGCGGTTCGCGCAAAAGCACACCGTTTGCGGCTCAGGTTGCGTCCGAGCGATGTGGTACTGCTGCACTCGATTTTGGTATGAAGAGTGTTGATGTACTGGTCAAGGGCCCCGGTCCTGGCCGCGAATCTGCAGTTCGCGCGCTTAACAACGCCGGCTTGCGCATAAACAGCATTTCTGATGTTACCCCTATTCCTCACAACGGTTGTCGCCCCCCCAAGCGACGCCGCGTGTAGATCGGAGAGAAGATATATGGCTCGTTACCTCGGACCAAAACTAAAACTGTCGCGCCGCGAAGGCACCGACCTGTTTTTGAAAAGTGGCGTTCGCCCACTCGACAGCAAATGTCGTGCAGATGTGCCTCCGGGCCAGCACGGCGCGCGTCGCGTACGTCTTACAGACTACGCGGTTCAGCTGCGCGAAAAGCAGAAGGTTAAGCGGTTTTACGGTGTACTCGAAAAGCAGTTCCGTAACTACTACAAGAAGGCTGATAAGCAGAAAGGCGCAACCGGTGAAAATCTGTTGATGCTGCTGGAAAGTCGGTTGGATAACGTGGTTTACCGCATTGGTTACGGTTCAACCCGTGCCGAGTCTCGTCAGCTGGTTTCGCACAAGTCGATTCTGGTTAACGGTGGTGTAGTGAACATCGCGTCGTATCAGGTACGCCCTGAAGACGTGATCACGGTTGCCGAAAAGTCCAAAGCCCAGCTGCGCATTAAGTCTGCTCTTGAACTGTCCGCGCAACGCGCGCCGGTAGAGTGGGTAGACGTAGACGCAACAAAACTGGAAGGCGTGTTTAAGCGGCTTCCGGATCGCGCTGAATTGGCCAGCGAGATCAACGAAAACCTAATCGTAGAACTGTACTCGAAGTAATACTGAGTTCTGTTCTGCGAGGAGGCGCAATCCAAGGGTTGCGTCGAGGACCCGTAACCAAGTGGTTATGGGTTACCTGATTAAGTACCGTGTGAGCACGGAGGAGAGTTTAGACATGGCACAATCGGCATCCGACTTCCTGACCCCTCGACACATCGATGTCCAGGAGATCAGCCCGGTACGCGCACGCGTTGTGCTAGAGCCGCTCGAGCGCGGCTTTGGCCACACGCTAGGTAACACCCTGCGCCGGATTCTGCTTTCTTCCATGCCTGGTTGCGCTATCTCTGAAGTGCAAATCGAAGGTGTACTTCATGAATACAGCACCATGGAAGGCGTGCAGGAAGACGTCATTGATATCCTGCTCAACCTCAAAGGCATTGCTATTCACATGCACAATCAGGATGAAGCGGTTATCTCGCTGACTCGTGATGGTTCTGGTCCCGTTACTGCTGGTGATTTCCAGTTGAACCAGGACATTGAATTAGCCAACCCTGACCATGTTATTTGTAACTTGAACGAAAACGGCTCCATTCGCATGGAAGTGCGCGTGACCCGTGGCCGTGGTTACCAGCCTGTTGAAAACCGTCCGGAAGACGACGAAGAGTCACGCCCTATTGGTGTACTTCGTCTGGATGCGACTTACAGCCCAATGCGCAAAGTATCGTATTCTGTTGAGAGCGCTCGTGTTGAGCAGCGCACAGACCTCGATAAGTTGGTTCTTGAGTTAGAGACTAACGGCGTTATTGACCCTGAAGAAGCCATTCGTCGCGCGGCGACGATTTTGCAGCAGCAACTCGCCGTTTTTGTTGACCTGGAAAGCGAAGGCGAGCCAGAGTCAGAAGAAAAAGAAGACGAAATCGATCCTATCCTGCTTCGGCCGGTAGACGATCTCGAGTTGACGGTACGTTCGGCAAACTGCCTGAAGGCCGAAAATATTTACTTCATTGGTGACCTGATACAGCGCACTGAAGTAGAACTGCTAAAGACGCCAAACCTGGGCAAAAAGTCGCTCACCGAGATCAAGGACGTTCTTGCTTCTCGTGGACTTTCGCTGGGCATGCGCCTCGAAAACTGGCCGCCAGCAAGTCTGCGCGGCGATCATAAGGTAGCTTGAGTCTACTCTTACCCAGAGAGACTCATTAACTACTAGTACCGAATACAGACACGACAGTCGAAGGACGTTAGCGATGCGACACCGAAAGAGCGGACGCCAACTTAACCGCAATGCCAGCCACCGCCATGCCATGTTTCGCAATATGGCGACCTCTTTGCTTGAGCACGAGATCATCAAGACCACGCTGCCTAAAGCAAAAGAACTGCGTAGGGTTGCTGAGCCTCTGATCACGTTGGCGAAAGAAGATTCGGTTGCAAACCGACGTCTCGCTTTTGACCGCACTCGATCAAAAGCAATTGTTGGCAAGCTGTTTACAGAGATTGGCCCACGTTACGCGGAACGCCCTGGTGGCTACACGCGAATCATGAAGTGTGGCAATCGACCTGGTGACCAGGCCCCGATGGCGTATATCGAACTGGTAGACCGACCCATTCCCGAAGAAGTCGAAGACGACTTTGACGAAGACGCACAAGAAGAGCTGGTAGAGCAGGGACAGTAGTCTCGGCTTTCAACGGCTCCATTTATAAACCGGGCTTTAGCCCGGTTTTTTTTGTCTAAAATTTGACTCAGGGTAATCCAACGGCCAGCCCGTCGGGGGCAGAAGCGCCTGCGACGCCTCTGCTATAAACTCTACCCATACTCCTAGCACACAGATCAGTGAGAACCAGCCGATGACCGTATCCAGTTTCTATCCTCCACAGCGTACGCTGATGGGCCCCGGCCCCTCCGACGTTAACCCTCGGGTTCTCGCCGCTATGGCGCGCCCAACCATTGGTCACCTTGATCCTGAGTTTGTCCGCATGATGGACGAGATCAAAGAGTTGCTGCAGTACGCGTTTAAAACAAAGAACGAGCTCACCTTACCGATCTCTGCTCCGGGGTCTGCGGGTATGGAGACCTGCTTTGCGAACCTGGTAGAACCGGGTGACAAGGTGTTGGTGTGCATTAATGGTGTATTTGGTATGCGCATGGTCGAGAACGTGACCCGCATGGGTGGTGAGGCGATTACGGTAAACAACGACTGGGGTACACCGGTTGATGTCTCCCAGGTGGAAGAAGCGCTCATTGCCAACCCGGAAGTTCGAGTACTTGCGTTTGTTCATGCGGAAACCTCAACCGGCGTGCGCAGCGACGCCCAAGCGTTGTGCAAGTTGGCCCAGGCACACAACTGTCTGTCGATTGTCGACACAGTCACGTCGCTTGCGGGCGTTGAGCTGCAGGTAGACGAGTGGGGTTGTGACGCCGTTTATTCGGGCACACAAAAATGTTTGTCTTGCCCTCCTGGTATCTCACCCATCACGATGAGTGAAAAAGCAGTAGCGGCTATTCAGGCGCGTAACACGCCTGTACAAAGCTGGTTTCAGGATTTGTCATTGGTGATGGGCTATTGGGGCGGCGGTGCCAAGCGGGCCTATCATCACACCGCACCGGTGAACGCGCTTTATGGTCTGCACGAAAGTCTTGTGATGTTGCAGGAAGAAGGCCTCGAAAACTCCTGGCAGCGGCACGCGGATATGCACGGAATGTTGCGTGATGGCGCCGAAGCAATGGGGCTCGATTTTCTCGTCGACGAATCTTGCCGGTTACCGCAGTTGAACAGCATTTGTATACCAGACGGTGTCGATGAGGCAGCAGTGCGGTCGCAGTTATTAAACGACTATGACCTTGAAATTGGCGCAGGGCTTGGTGCACTGGCGGGTAAGGTTTGGCGCGTTGGGTTGATGGGGCAGGCGGCCAAAGCAACCAACGTTCGCTTGTTTCTAGACGCAATGGGTACTGCGCTAGGCGATTAACACACAGTAAATAAAACGGAGCTCAAACTATGCCCAGACTGAAAGAAATTGCGCGCGCTGACGCTGACGCCTCGGTGTTACCACTTTACGACGCAGTGTTTGGGCCTGATCGCGATCCGGTAGCCGAACCGGGAACCGCTACTGGAACGCCAGGCAATTGGTGGACGGTGTTTGCGGCAGTGCCTGACTGTAACAAGCACATTGTTGAAGGCTTTCAGTTTTATCGCAGTAAAAATCGCAAGATCAGCGCGCGCTTGCGCGAACTCGGTCAATCCCGCGCAGGGTATGCGCGCGGTAGTCAGTTTGTGTTTTCACAACACTGTAAGGCGCTGCGTGCGGTGGGTTTTTCTGAAGAGCAAATTGAAGCGATCCCTGGCTGGGCGAGCAGTGATTTGTTTTCGCCGGCGGAACGCGCGGTGTTGGCTTATACAGACGACCTTGTACTGGCGAGTGGCCGGGTTTCAGATACCAACTTTGCAGCGCTAAAGCAGCACCTGTCTGATGAGGAGATTCTGGAATTTACCTACATTACCTGCACCTATGATATGCACGCTACGATGTGTCGCGCGCTCAGGCTTGAGTACGACGATGTGGATGAACGCGTAACAGAAGTACCGTTGCCTGACGACGACGGTCGTAATATTGATTTTATGGGTGCTGTTGACCGTAGCGAGTAACTTGCCATGACCTTTATTTCCTCTTCCGATCAACTGTTGGTTGCCATGCACGGCAAGGTCGCAGTGATTACGCTGAACCGTCCGGAAGCACGGAATGCACTGTCTCCTGATCTGACCGGCGCATTACGCAAAGCAATCGCCTGGGCCGCGGAGGCTGAAGAGGTTGGTGCACTCATGCTGACCGGTGCAGGCTCCGCGTTTTGCTCCGGCGGCGACGTGAAAGCGATGGGTAAGCGACCGAGCGACGTCGAACACAGCAAACCACCAAGCTTTGAAGACCAATACCAAGAAATGCGTGCTCGGCATCATGAGATCGCCGGCGCGTTGCACAAAATGCGTAAGCCAACACTAGCGGCCCTACCAGGGCCAGCGGCTGGTGCGGGGATGTCTATTGCGTTGAGTTGTGACATGCGGTTTGCCGCCGAAAGCGCATTTCTTAGTACCGCTTACGCGCGAATTGGTGTGAGTGGTGACTATGGAATGGCCTGGTTGTTAACCCGTGTGGTGGGCCCGGCGCGCGCGCGACAACTGTTGCTAACCTCTGAACGGGTGACGTCGCAAAGGGCTTATGACATGGGTCTGGTCACTGAGGTGGTTGCTGATTCCAAACTGCAGGAGGCAGCGCTCGAATACGCCACTCAACTTGCTAACGGGCCGCAGGTTGCGTACGCCTACATAAAAGACAACCTCGATGAGGCGTTGAGTATCGACCACGCGACCGCCATCGATCGCGAAGTTGATCGATTCCTGAAAACACGGTCAACCCAAGACCATAAGGAAGCGGTTCGGGCCTTTAGTGAGAAGCGCCCACCGGTCTTTCAAGGAAAGTAGTGCCGTATGGGTGCACTTTGTTGACTCACGGTTGCCCCCGATAAAGCACCGTTATGCGGCGTATTCCGGCGTACTGGCCTGACCTAATGCCGTGATTGGCTGGCATGAAATTTGCTCGTTCTCAGGCCATGCAATACCGAGGTATTCGTGCATTCTGCATTGCGGCAGAGCAACTGAGCTTTAAACTCGCGGCTGATGAACTCGCTGTGACGCCGAGTGCTGTGAGTCATCAAATACGCGACCTGGAAGCCTACTTAGGGTGCACGCTATTTGTCCGAGGCACGCGATCCATCTCCCTCACGTTGGAAGGGCAACGGCTCTATATGGACCTGCGCGAACCGGTGGAAAAGGTTAATGCCGCAGTAAAGCGTCTGAAGACGCTACCCAATCGCGTGCCATTGAGAATCGAAATGCCGGCCTTTTTTACCAGCGAACTCTTTCTTCCGCGTATGTCTGATTTCTCGCAGTGCAATCAGCACATTGATCTACGCATTGAAACAACAGCGCCCAGTGATCCTGAAAGTCGCAGGGCAAACCTGCACATAGTGCTCAGTAATAAGAGGCCGCCGGCTTTGTGCGCTAAAAGGCTTTTTCGAATTCGATACCAGCCGGCCTGCAGCCGTGATCTGTATGCTGAATGGCGAGACAAAACTCCCCAAGATTTGAATGGCGCGACCTTATTGGTTCACGAGTCTCGGCCAGACGCATGGCAACAGTGGTTTGTTGATGCAGACCTCGTTGTGCAAACACCCCGGCAGACAATCACGGTAGACAGTATGTATGGTCTTGCCCGAGCCACGCAGCAGGGTGCTGGCATTGCGTTGATTCCGTTACCTGTGAGTCAGCAGTGGTTTGATAAAAAAGAGCTGATTGCTCTGTTTGATAACCAAATCACTGGTTCAGACTATTACTGGTTAACCACCAACGAACCTCTGACTGATGGTTCGGCTGTGGAGTCAGCGCTGGCAACACTGTGGAACTGGGTTGTCTCCGAGTTCTCGGATGACGGATGAATAGTACTAACCCATGGGGTGACAAAGCATACTTTGTCAGAGAAGCGAGCTTTCCATAATGTTGTCTTCGCGGCACAAGGTCGTGTTTTAACAATTAGATGGAGCTCCCTACTCATGAAAATTACCAATTACTCTTCGATTATTCCCCGAAAAATTAAAGCAAAAACGATTCTATTTGCGTGTGCGATGACAGCCAGCGCTGTTGTGAGTGCTGAGATAAAAGTGTCCGCGTTTGCTGAGGCGAGAGGATTTAACGCGCTTATGAGCGGTGATCTCGAGCGTGCTAATCGAGTTCTCCCTGAGTACCGGTTGCGCGATCTGAACTATGCCGATGCTAACAATCTTTGCGTGTTGCAGATTCTAAAAAACAATGACGCTCAGGCGGTAAAGGCTTGCAGGGTAGCGCTTACGAAGATTTCTTCAACCAGTATGAGTCGAAGCACCAGAAGAAAGCTGCAAGCAGAGATTTACACAAACCTTGGCGCGGCACAGATGCTGGGAGGTGACTACGCGTCAGCGCAATCGTCGCTCGAAAAGGCCCTGGATCTCAGTAAGACGGCAGACAAAGTCGCCAGCAATGCGGCTGTAAACCAGGAGGTTCTGCGCAGTCGTTTGTTGGCTGCTAATTAGGACTCTTTTAACTAAGACACTTACGGCTAGGAAGCGTGTTGCCTCGGAAGGGGAACGTCAAAATCATTTATCGATTTTGACGTTGGGGCCGCACGCTTTCCGCTAATCTCCATCAATCAGTGCCAATACTCTAGGCGGTGATAAAGGCAAATTTTCCACTTGTTTGCCAATCGCATTGCCAACCGCGGTAGCAACCGCCGCCAATGGGGCGATGATCGGCGTTTCCCCGACACCACGTACACCATACGGATGAGTGATGCTGGGCACTTCCACAATGATCGTATCGATCATTGGCAGGTCTGAGGCCACAGGCACTCTGTAGTCGAGAAAGCCCGGGTTTTGTTGCACACCGTTGTCATCAAATACGTATTCTTCATTTAATGCCCAGCCGATGCCCTGGGCGGCGCCGCCTTGCATCTGACCTTCAACGTAGTCAGGGTGAATCGCTCGACCGGCGTCTTGAATGGCGGTGAAGCTGAGCACGGTTGTACTGCCGGTATCGGGATCGACTTCGACGTCACATAGGTTAACCGCAAACGATGGACCAGGACCCTGGGCGTTGAGCGAGGCGCGCGCGGATATCGGTCCACCGGTTTTTGGAAAGGCCCGGGCAATTTTGGCGAGTTTGAGCGGTTGCAGTTCTTCGTTAACACCGGGTAACGGCCGAGCTTCGCCATCTACCCATTCCACCTGATCTTCTTCGATGCCCCAGGTAAGTGCGGCGCGCGCTTTGAGTTGTCCAACCACATCTTTGCAGGCATTGATCACGGCCATGCCGGTTGCAAAGGTGGTGCGACTACCGCCGGTGGTGTTGCAGAAACCGGTGCTGTCGGTATCGCCGACGCGAACACGAATCCGGTCGTAGGGCAGCTGCATAGTCTCTGCGGCCATGATGGCCATCGAGGCGCGACTGCCACCGATGTCGGGGCTGCCTTCGACAATTTTGATCATGCCCGATTCAGCAACGTGCACCTCTGCGCTTGAGTTGTTACCAGCGTTAAACCAAAAACCGGTCGCAATACCGCGTCCCTGATTTGCAGCGAGCGCTTTGTTGTAGTTGGGGTGGGCCTTGGCCGCTTCAAGACAGGCCTTCAAACCAATCGCGCCAAACTTGGGTCCGTAAGCGGCTCGAGTGCCTTCTTCAGCAGCGTTTTTTAGACGCAGATCAATTGGGTCCATCCCCAGTTTTACGGCCAACTCGTTAACTACCGACTCGCCGGCGTACATTGATTGTGGCGCACCGGGTGCCCGATAGGCAGCAACGCGTGGTTTGTTGGAAACCACTTCGAAGCCTTCGACGTGCAGATTGCCCACATCGTAAGGTGCAAAAATGCACATTCCGCCAGCGCCCACCGGGCTACCGGGAAAGGCGCCGGACTCGTACAAAAGTTTTGCCGACATGGCGGTAATGGTCCCGTCTTTTGTTGCGCCGATCTTTACCGTATTGACGGTGCCCGGGGCGGGGCCGGTGGCGCGGAACACCTCTTCGCGACTCATGACCATTTTTACGGGGTGGCCACAGCGCTGGGACAGTTTGATCGCAAGCGGCTCTAAATAGATCGTGGTCTTGCCGCCAAAGCCTCCGCCAATCTCGGTAGCGATAACGCGAATGTCACCAGAATCCCAGCCCAGCGCGAGTGCGGTGAGATCGCGGATGCCGAAGTGCCCTTGAGTCGAGCACCACAGCTGTGCCTGGTTGTCCTCGGTGGCGCTGGCGACGCAAGCGTGGGGCTCGATATAGCCTTGATGCACCATGGGCGTTTTGAACGTGCGCTCGACAATCACGTCTGCGGCGTCGAAACCCGCTTCGATGTCACCTTTGTTGATTGCGGTGCGCATCGCAATGTTGGAGGCGGTTGTGGG
>JALZVT010000004.1 GCA_023300545.1 Pseudomonadales bacterium | reverse complement strand
GCTGGGAGTAACGCTGTGCCGGCAGTTCAGGAAGACTGACCCGCGCAAACAGCTCTTCAAGTAATGCCGGGTGCTTTGCCAACAGCGACGTGAAGTAACTGCCTTGCACCGCAAGCCGGGCAAGCTCAGAGCGCACACCGTCGTTTTCACTCAACAACACCAGATAAGCTGAGCGCCGCAACACGTTCTTCAACAATGGCTCGAGCCGCAATAACACCTCGTCAAGCGGCGCGCCGTCTTCATAGGTAGCCGCGCCGTCTTCATAAGTAGGCACGCCGTCTTCATAAGCAGGCACGCCGTCTGTATTGACGAGCAAGTCATCGAGCAGGCGCGGCATTAGCGCATCCACCCGGGCCAGCACCACTCCTTCAGGGTTTCTGGCCGCCATAGCGCGAAACTCGCGTAACACCTGTACCGATCTACCCGGCACGGTTTCCGACAACTCAGCGACTAGCGGCACAGGGGCATCGGGTTCGCTAATACCCAGCCAGATCGCGGCGCCTACGCCTGTGGAATCGCCGCCGATACTGCCCGCACCATTCGCCTTATCTGCCTCGGTATCCTCATCCAGCCACTGCGCGACACACCCAAGCACCCCAGAGCGCTCCGAGCGCAGGCGCGCCTCAAGCAATTCATAACTGTCGAAGCGCATCGCGATAGCCAGCCTCTCTCGCTCGGTAGCGTCATCCGGCAATAGATGAGTTTGTTCATCACCAAATGCCTGCAAACAGTGCTCGGTATTGCGGAAAAGAACATACGCCTGCCAGAGCAACGCTTGATCAGCTTCACCCAGCAATTGCTCATCCACCAGCGCGCCCAGCGCACTGGCCAAAGAATTAGTACGGAGACTGGCAATGCGCCCACCCCAAATCATCTGCAGCATCTGCACCAGGAATTCAATATCACGAATGCCTCCAGCGCCAAGCTTGACGTTGTTGGCGTGACTCCTGTGATCGCGACGTATCGATGCGCGCATTTCGCGCATGGCATCAATTGCCGCAAAGTCGAGATAGCGGCGGTAAACAAACGGTCGTAACCGTTCCAGCAAAGCGGTGCCCTGCTCGATTTCACCAGCACAGGCGCGTGCCTTAATGAACGCATAGCGCTCCCAATCACGACCACTGGTTTCAAAGTAGCGTTCGGTTGCGGCAAACGACTGCACTATCGGACCGCTATCGCCATACGGACGCAGGCGCAGATCAATACGAAAGCCAAAGCCGTCACCCGTTGTCTCACCCAGCACCTTGAGAAGTAGCTGCACCACCGAAACAAAAAACTGCTGATTGGTTTTACCCGTTATCGCCGTCTTGCCCGGTTCGGGATAAGCGCAAATAAGGTCGATGTCGCTCGATAAATTAAGTTCGCGACCACCAAGCTTGCCCAACCCCAAAACCACAAGACTTTGCACTCGATCAGCGCCCTCTGCGTCACTCAGCGGCGCTCCCTCAACTCGAGTGAGGGCCGCTTCACTCCACGCAAGCGACACCGCTAACAGCTCGTCAGCCATTGTCGACAACGCGGCAACCGTTTCCTCGTGCGAGGCACGTCCAGATAGTTGGCGCCAAATAATGATTCGTTGCAGGCGATAGCGCAGCAGACGCACCCTTCGCTGAATGGCCGCCACTTCAGACCGCTGAGCATTTACCGGGGCAAACTCACTACGCAATTGTGCAACCTGATCACGTACCAAATCAGCTGTGAGTGGTGCTTCGTAGGCCCGAGTATCCAAAAATTCTTGAAACTCCACCACATCGCGCTGTGCCATCCGGCACAGGAAATCGGAAAGACCAATGATGCGAACCTGCTCATCGTTCTGAGCAGAAACCCCCGCGCGGGCAAGTGACTGCGCACAGTGCTCGCTAAAGCTCACGCGAGCCTAATCAGCTGAAGGTCACCGCAACTGCTGTGTTGCCTCAAAATGCACTCGCAATTACTCCGCCTGAGAGGCCGGTGCAACACGCAGCACCTCCGATATGGTGGTAAAACCCGCACCCACTTTCTGCGCACCGGCCAAGCGCAAAGAACGCATGCCTTCTTTGAAGCCCTGGGTGCGAATGGCGTCGAGCGAAAGGTTATCGTTAATGGTCGCCTGAACGTTTTCAGTCATCGGCAATAATTCGTAAACGCCCATTCGTCCGAGATAGCCGGTATCGCGGCATTCCAGGCAACCTACCGGGCCATAGACCCGTGCCGGCGGCTTGGCTTTGAATGGATGCACCAGCAAATTCCAAGCCTCGATATCGGGCTCTTCGGGTGCCTTGCAGTGTGGACACAGCGTGCGGACCAGCCGCTGAGCCATGATGCCAAGAACGGTTGCCTTGATCATATAGGAGGGAATGCCCAGATCGAGCAAGCGCGTTACAGCGGTTGGCGCGTCATTGGTGTGCAAGGTTGAAATAACGAGGTGACCAGTAAGCGCGGCCTGAATCGCCATCTCTGCGGTTTCAAGGTCACGAATCTCACCAACCATAATGATATCGGGATCTTGCCGCAGCAGCGCTCGGACGCCACTGGCAAAGGTCAGATCAATATTTTTTTGCACCTGCATTTGGTTGAACGCAGGCTCCACCATCTCAATAGGGTCTTCAATCGTACAGACGTTCACTTTTGAGGTTGCGAGCTGTTTCAGCGTTGAATAGAGCGTTGTGGTTTTGCCCGAACCCGTGGGCCCGGTAACCAAAATGATGCCGTTGGGTTGCCCGGTCATATCGTGCCAGCGATGCTGGTCTTCGCCCGCAAGCCCAAGCTCTTCCTGGGTGCGCAGCAGCACGTCCGGGTCAAAAATACGCATGACCATTTTTTCGCCAAACGCGGTGGGTAACGTGGACAAGCGCAACTCAACTTCGTCGCCGTCCGCGTTAATGGTTTTAACCCGACCGTCCTGCGGCCGGCGCTTTTCAGCAACGTCCATGCGGCCAAGAATTTTCAGTCGGCTGGTGACGGCGGCGTTGACTACAGCCGGTAACTCGTAGACGTGGTGCAGAACACCGTCGATACGAAACCGGATAATACCCATTTCGCGACGGGGCTCGATGTGGATGTCACTCGCCCGCTGTTCAAAGGCGTACTGCAACAACCAATCAACAATATTAACGATGTGTGCATCGTTGGCCTCGGGCGACTTCATTTGCCCCAGTTCGAGCATCTGCTCGAGGTTGCCAACCCCCGACAACTCAAGGCCGGCTTCGCGGGCCTGACTAACGCTGCGCGCTACGGTGTAAAACTCGAGCTGAAACCGGCTAATGTCAGCCGGGCTGGCAACAACCCGCGTGATCAGACGGCCGCGCAGCGTTTGCGTCAGCATGCCTTCCCAACCACGCATAAAAGGCTGCGCAGAAGCGATGACCACCTCATCGTCGTGCACCGCGATCGCAATGATGTTGTGACGCTGGGCAAACGCGTAGGACATCACTTCTGTCACGCTGTTGACGTTAATTTTCAGCGGATCTATGTGGGCAAATACCTGCCCGGCCTGCAGGGCGAGGCGCTCGGTTAACAGCTCGAGAGTGACCTTGTGGCCGGGCTTGTTGGCAAGGTCATATTCGCGCGCAGCAACAATTTCGAGGGGATGTTGGGACAGCTCTTTTTTAGTTCGCGGCGAAATCAGAATGTCTTCGGCCTGACGCTGGGTGATGAGCTCTTCAGTCACTAACTCTTCAAGCACAGAGGGCAGATCGAGCAGCCGTTCGGGCGCCGGAATAGTGAAGGTTGCAGCCGTTGGGGAGGCTTCACCGCCCCCCTCTTTGGAGGAAAAGTCAGCCGGTGCGGGCCCTGTCTTTGGCGACGGCTCAGCAGCAGTTTCAGAGAATGGTTCAGCCACGGTTGAGGGCACCGGTCAGGTCAGTGAAATGCCAGTAAAATCCAACACTTAAGCTTTTGCAAGGTAACCCGGCAAAGGGCTTACCGGGGTTAGACCCAGATCACGAAACCATGCAGAATGATTGCCCAACACGGATATCTGACCATGACCCCAGCGGCCCAGCCAGGCAATCTACCGAGCTTCGAGCATATGCTGGGCACGCTTGTGCAGACGCCGTCTGTGAGCTGCACTAACGCCCACTATGACCGCAGCAACATGGAAGTAATCAACCATCTTGCTAATTGGCTGGACGGCCTCGGATTCGAAACCCAGGTTCAGCCGGTACCCGATACCCCCGGCAAAGCCAATCTGATTGCCACCGCCGGGCCACGCGGCACCGACGACCCGACAGGCGCGGCCGAAGGCCTGGTGCTCGCCGGACATACCGACACTGTGCCTTGCAACGAATCCCAATGGCAACGCGAACCCTTTGCACTCGAAAGCGCTGACGAACGCTTCTATGGTCTAGGAACCTGTGACATGAAAGGCTTCTTTCCGGTCGCACTACAGGCTCTCGCCCGACACGACCTGAGCAAACTCACCGCCCCCATCACTGTCGTTGCAACCTCCGATGAAGAGTCGTCGATGGCCGGCGCACGCCATGTGCGGGACAGCCAGGCTGTTCGAGCTCGCGCCTGTATTGTTGGCGAACCCACCAATCTGCAACCGATCTACGCCCACAAAGGCGTCATGATGATGAGCATCACACTGAGCGGCGCATCTGGTCACTCGTCCAACCCAGCACTGGGTTTGAACGCGCTGGACGTCATGCACACAGTGATGAGCGAGTTGATTGCCTTCCGCACCGAGCTGGCGACGAAATGGCAGAACCCAGGCTTTGCTGTGCAGGTGCCCACGCTGAATCTTGGCTGCATGCGTGCCGGCGATAACCCAAACCGCATCTGCGACCACGCCGAACTACAGATCGATCTAAGGCTGCTGCCCGGTATGAATTTCGACGACACTCTGGCAGAACTCAAAGTTCGCGTTAGTCGCATCGCTGAACAACATGGCACACCATTAACGGTTCAGCTGTTTACCAACGCGCCCGCACTTGAAACAAAACACGACGCGAATCTTGTACGGTATTTGGAAGGCGCCAGCGGCAAATCAGCCGGCACCGTTGCCTATGGCACAGAAGGCCCCTTCTTTACCGCTCTCGGCATGGAGACTGTTGTTTTCGGCCCAGGCTCGATTGATCAAGCTCATCAACCGAATGAATACCTCGCCCACAACCAAATAGAACCCGCAGTTGATTTGCTTGCCGGGCTTGTTCATCACTACTGTCGTTGATTGCTGTGTCAAATTCCTCACTCGATAAATACGCTAACTGGTTTCGCGAAACCACGCCTTACATACGTGCGCACCGCGGTAAAACCTTTGTCGTTTCGCTGCCGGGCGAAGCCCTGGCACACACCAACCTGACCAACGTTGTCCATGACCTTGCATTGCTGAACGTCATGGGCGTGCGGCTCATCATCGTGCATGGTGCCCGGCCCCAACTCGACCAGGCGCTTGGCCGCGCCGCACCGGGTGCCGCGCGCATCACGAATGAGGCTGACCTCCCTGTAGTTATCGCCGAAATCGCGAAGCTACGCGCGTTGCTCGAGTCGCGTTTTTCAGCCGGCCTGCCAGGAAGCCCGCTGCACAACACCCAAATCAATCTGGTGAGCGGGAACTTTGTTGTCGCCAAGCCAACGGGCATTCGCGACGGTGTAAACCACGAGTTCACCGGCCAAGTACGCTCGCTGAAAACCACAGCGATCAACACCGCACTCGATAATGACGCCATTGTCCTGTTGTCACCGAGCGGCATTTCACCCGCCGGCCAACAGTACAATCTGTCCGCTGAAGAACTCGCCGCTGAGGCCGCCATGGCGCTCAACGCTGATAAGCTAATCACCTTCGCTGAACAAGCCTATATTCAAGACGCCAGCGGACAGGATCTTGCAGAACTCACACCGGGTGATCTTGATACGTTGCTTGCCCAGTTACCCAGCGACGATCCATCACGTCGACGCCTGTCAGCAATGCTTGCCGCCTGCCGGCACGGCGTTCCACGCTGCCCGCAGGTGAGTTACACCGAAGACGGCTCACTGCTTGCCGAACTGTTCACCGCTGACGGCCAAGGTTCGCAACTCAGCGAAGAACTTTATCGCTTCGTCCGCAAGGCAACAGCCGATGACCTGTCTTCGATCGTTGCACTGATACGCCCGCTCGAGCAGCAGGGCGCCCTCATCAGACGAACACGGGCGCAACTCGAAAGTGATCTTGACGCTTTTCTGGTCGCAGAAGTAGATAACACCGTTGTTGGTTGTTGTGCGCTACATTCGTTTCCCGAAGGGCTGATGGAACTTGCCTGCTTTGCGGCACACCCCGGTCAACGCTTCTCGCGCGCACCCGTTGGCGAACAACTACTGGCCGCCGCACAACACCACGCACTGCAAAACAATATGAGCGCACTATTTGTTCTGACGACCACTGCTCAAGACTGGTTTATGGAACACGGCTTTACAGCCTGTCCAGTTACCGACTTACCGGCAGAACGACAGGCCAACTACGACAAAGACCGAGGCTCTCTCGCATGGCTCAAAGCACTTGCATGACTTTGGCGTATTATGCGCGACCGCGACGGTACTCAATCCACCTAAAAAAACGGACCCGACATGACCGACAAACTTCCCAACAAGCGTAAATATTCATCGAAGGTTGTTGATGGTATCGAGCAAGCCCCTAGCCGGGCCATGCTGCACGCCGTGGGTTTCGAAACCGAAGATTTCCAAAAAGTTCAGGTGGGCATAGCGTCTACCTGGAGCATGGTTACTCCCTGCAATATGCACATCAACACCCTCGCTGACGCGGCCTGCATGGGTGTGGACGAGTCGGGCGGCAAGAGCGTGCTATTTAACACCATCACGGTTTCCGACGGCATCTCCATGGGCACTCCCGGCATGCGGTACTCGCTGGTGAGTCGCGAGATTATTGCTGACTCGATCGAGGCCGTGGTTGGCGCCCAGGGTTTTGATGGCTTTGTCGCACTCGGTGGTTGTGACAAAAACATGCCCGCTTGCGCCATGGCGATGGCCCGCATGAATCGACCCAGCGTGTTTGTTTACGGTGGCACCATTCAGATGGGTGCAGAGCGGCGTGACATTGTTTCAGTGTTCGAAGCCGTTGGCGGCCGTGCCGCGGGCAGTATAAGCGACAATGAGCTAAAGGTAGTCGAACAGACCGCCATTCCCGGACCCGGCTCTTGCGGTGGTATGTACACCGCCAACAGCATGGCGTCAGCCATTGAAGCGCTGGGTTTATCACTGCCCGGTAGCTCGGCCCAGGAAGCGATTTCCCAACAGAAGCGCAACGACAGTTATAACGCCGGTGAGGCCGTGGTCAATCTCATCGAGAAAGACATCAAGCCGCTCGACATTCTCACCCGCGAGGCCTTTGAAAACGCCATCACCGTAGTGATTGCACTTGAGGGTTCAACCAATGCGGTGCTGCACTTGCTGGCTATTGCTCACGCGGCGCACGTCGACCTTTCTATCGATGACTTCACGCGGATTGGCAAAAACGTCCCGGTACTCGCTGACATGCGCCCCGCCGGCGAATACTCGATGTCAGAACTTATTGAAGTAGGCGGCATTCAACCGTTGATGAAGATGCTGCTTGAAAAAGGTCTGCTGCACGGCAACTGCATGACAGTCACAGGCAAGACACTCGCTGAAAACCTCGCGAGCGTGCGGCACTATCCGGCTGACCAAAAAGTTATTCGCCCCTTCGATAACCCGGTGAAGCCCGACAGCCATCTGGTCATTCTGTATGGCAATCTCGCCCCCGGTGGTGCTGTTGCTAAGATCACGGGGCACGAAGGTTTGCTCTTTACCGGCACCGCACGGGTGTATCACGGCGAAGAAGCGGCAATGCAGGCCATCATGGATCGCAAGATTGGCAAGGGCGACATTGTTGTGGTGCGCTACGAAGGACCCAAAGGCGGTCCTGGTATGCGCGAGATGCTGTCGCCCACCAGTGCCATTAACGGCCAGGGTTTGTCCCAGGACGTTGCCCTGATAACCGACGGCCGCTTTAGCGGTGGTTCCCACGGCTTTGTGATCGGTCACGTGACGCCAGAAGCGTTCGACGGCGGCCCCATTGCACTGCTTGAAGACGGCGACAAGATTACCGTCGACGCTGAGAAACGTGAGATCAACGTTGACGTCTCTGCTGAGCAGCTTGCTCAGCGCAAGGCCAAGTGGACCGCTCCCGAGCCCTATACTGATCGTGGCGCTTTGGCGAAATACGCCAAGCTAGTCAGTTCAGCAAGCACTGGCGCGGTAACGGACGGCTAGGCGGTTGAATGGGCAAACAGGGTCAGATTTAAATCTGACCCCTGCTTTTCTCGACCCCATCCATAAAGGTCGCAAACTCTTCTGCATAGTCTTTGTGCCAGCGTGACAGCGCGGGGCGATTTTCTATCAGGTCGCTTGAGTTCCACTGCAGGCGGGCGTGGTCCATGGCAACGCTCACATCGTTATCTGGGCAGAGCACGTAAAAATCCCCCGCGCCAATGCGTAGGAGTAATTCCTCAGCAACCTGCTCAGGCAACCAGGCTGCAGCCGGCTTCTCCGGCACGTGTTTCTTGATCAATCCAGTATAAGTAAATCCGGGGACCAGCAGATGCGCAGTCACCTGACAGCCATCAATCTCGCGTAACTCGTGCGCTAGGCTTTCGGTGACCGAGCGTACGCCCGCTTTACTCAGGTTGTACGCCGCGTCCCCTGGTGGATTGGTGATGCCCTGCTTTGACCCTGTGTTCACAATCGCGCACGGTGTACCTTGATCGATGATCGGTTGCACAAATGCCTGCAAGCCATGAATAACACCCCACAGGTTGACGCCCAACACGCGCTGCCATCCTTCATAGCGCTTGAATGCGCCACCCCCACCGCCGATCCCTGCATTATTCATCAGAAAGCCAATGTTACCGTGGCGCTCAAAAACCAGGTCGCGAAATCGCTCGACGGCAGAAAAATCACTGACGTCGACAGCGTATCCCGATACGTCACCGGTTAATTGTTCTAGCGCGACCTGTAATTGCGCCTCGTCTCGATCCGCAATGCACACACGCATTCCCAACCCGAGGAGCTGTCGTGCAACGGCAAGCCCAATACCATTCGCACCACCAGTGATGACTGCGGTACGACCGGATGTGAGTGCAGGATGGAGTACGTTCATATGCTATTCGCTACGCAAAAAGCGCAGCGCTTGCTCGCGCGCCGGGTGCTCGGCGAGCCAGTCGCGCAGATCTTTCAAACGCGACAGATCATCGCCAAACAGCGAGCGCAAACGTTCGTCACGCATCGTCTCGACCGTCTGCGTACGCACCGCTTTCTGCCAAGGCTCGGTAACAATGTCAGCCAGCTTACCTTGCAGATGCAAGGCACCTAGCAGTTGCCACTCGCCGGCATCAAGCCAGGCGTCGTGACAGGTTGTACATAGGTCCACCTTGTTCGCCGTGCTACCGCTTATGCTGTATTTAGTCATGATGTGTGAACACTTGGTGCATAACAGGGCCTGGGCACTGCCTTCGATCAGACTGGCCGTCTCGCCTTCGCCGTGGACAACATCGGCGTCATCAGCACGAGTTTCAGCCCAGTGCCTGTAGGTCAGCAGATCAATCAGTACGCCATGACAGCTCATACAGGTATAGGCCGGCAAGCCATCGTGTAACTTAGTCGGTTGAAGTGCATGGTCTGTGCAAGCCGGGCAGTTCATACGGCTGCTCCCTTGCCGTCGTCAAAGCTGACTAGAACGGCAGCGTTTGCTATCACCATCGCGTCGCTACCCTGATCGTCAGGCACTTCCAGTCCTCCCGCCACCACGGTCACCGTCACCTGACCGTGTGGCAACTCTGCCGCCACAATCGCCGTATCGACGGCCGCAGGGTTAGGAATTCCAATGTTTACCTCCACATGCATCTCATCCACTGACCGATCGAGTAGACGAAAGAAACCGATACTGCTGTGACGAATAGCGTCTGATACTGCGCGACACGCGGCACGCGTGTAATCACGACCGTGCACGTCCACTCCCATCCCCATTTCTGTCAGACAACGTACGAGTGCCATGCACTTTTCCCCAACTGTAGTTGTGCCTAGAGCCTAACGAGCCGCAAGAACAGGCGCCAAACTTTTTCGCCAAAAAAATAGTGTGCAATGAGTCCAATAGCAATGCCCAGCAGATCAACACCAAGATCGCCCCATTCCGCCTGACGCGGCGGTAGAAAGCTCTGGGCTACTTCAATGAAGCCGCCGTAGGCCGCCATTATCAATGCCACAACCACAACGAACAGCCCAGGGTGGGCAATTCGCAGAGCGGCGCTCAGATAAACAAAGGCAAACAGATGCAGGGTAACGTCACTCACCTTAGGTGCCGAACTGGGCAGCCCTGACCCGAGTGCCGCCCAAGTGCAGATCACTAACGGCAACCAGAACGCGACCCGTCGCAGCACAGCGTCTGCACCCGCGGGCTCTGGACTAGAATGGCGTTGTGCAGTCACAGGGGCTTAAGTGTGGCTAGCGAGCGCTTTGGGTCTGCACAAATTCAACGAGGTGCTTCACGTTGTCGACCGGCGTCTCCGGAATAATGCCGTGACCAAGGTTAAATATGTGTCCGGGGCGGTTGCCCACCTCATCAAGAATAGCGCCGGCCTGGGCTGACACCGTCGCTCTGTCCGCACAAAGCACAATCGGATCCATATTGCCCTGCACCGCGGTACAACCCAGCCCATTCCAGGTACTGGTTATTGGCGTGCGCCAGTCGAGCGCCACAACGTCGGGAGCGGCTTCGTTTAACGCTTCGAGCAAATGCCCGTTACCCGTTCCAAAATAGATTATGGGTACCTGACCGCGCAGCTTGTCGATCAGTGCTTTGGTGTGTGGCAACGCAAAACGCCGAAAGTCAGCAACAGACAGGCTGCCAACCCAAGTATCAAAAATTTGAATGGCGTCTACGCCTGCATCGATCTGCAATTGCAGGTAGCTCGCCAGACTATCTGTGAGCTTTGACATCAACGCATGCCAAGCGTCAGGGGCCTGATACATCAGCTTTTTCACATGCACGTAGTTACGCGAGCCTTTGCCTTCCACCGCATAGGAGGCCAGTGTGAAGGGCGCACCGGCAAAGCCGATAAGGGCAATATCTTTGGGCAGGTCGTGCAGAATATTGGTGACCGTCTGGGCGATGTACGGAGTTCCTTCCCGGGCATCAAGCATGCGCAGCGACTCAATATCAGCCGGCGTTCGCACCGGATTCTCAAACACCGGCCCAACACCTTCTTTGTAGTCGAGGTTCAACCCCATCGGCACAAGGATAGGCAGCAAGTCGGCAAACATAATCGCCGCATCAACCCCCAGAATGCGCTGGGCATCCAAAGTTGCCTGGGCTGACATTTCGGGATTCGTAAAAAAGTCGAGGCTCTTGGTTTTGCCTTTTAGAGCGTGGTACTCAGGCATATAGCGACCCGCCTGGCGATTCAACCAGATTGGCGTATGTGACACGTCGCGCCCGTGACAGGCCTCGACAAAAATCTTCTCTGACATAGCAAACTCTGCTCAGACTAACGGCGTGCGCACCTTAGCAGACGGACGAAATACCCGCATCCGGGCGAAGCCTTTCAGCGCTTCAAAAGTGGCAGAAAACTCAACAATTTCTGCCTCTTCCACCTCAATTTGGAAACAGTCAGGTAGTGGTGCAGGACTACGCCCTGCGGGGTCTGCCGCCTCGGCTGCGGCCTCGAACAACAGACGAGCACTTAGGGGGCACAATGCCATCGAGTCGGCCGAACTCGCAGCCTGCAGCCGCTCGGCGAGCCCCACGCAGGCCCCGATGATTGTGTAGGCCCGAATGTCGCTGGTGCCACATTCGCCCACTGAGCAATAGCCCGAGGCAATGCCCACTCGCAACTGCAGTTGTTCAGACAACCCAAAGCCAGACCAACGACTATTCAAACCAGGCAGGTCGGTGAGCAGCTCGCGGGCAAAGCACAGTGCACTGCGGGCCCCGGCAGCACGGCTGGGCTCCGGCAAGAAAAACAACAGCGCCCCGTCACCCATAAATTTGTCGAGGGTGCCCCCACGCCGACCGGCTCGCACCACTACCGCGTCCAGCAGATCATCAAGCACCATAGTGACCAACTCAGGCGGCAGCGGCGAACTGCGGGCAGTGAACTCCACCAGATCAATGATAACCACAGATACCCAGCATCGCCGCTGCCCGGCTGGCAAGCGCTGCGCAAGACCGTGGGGTACAAAGGGTTGCAGCGCAGCCAAGCGGTCTTGCCAGAGTCTGCGGTGATCATCGAGCTTCTGGGTGAGGCAGAACCCAACGTTGCACAGTGTCACCGTGAACACCAAGAGCATAAAAGCACCAGGCAACCAGTGCGCTGCACCAACCGCACCGGGCAACTGCCGAATGCTCTCAAGCAGCCCAGCAACGCCTGCGCCATCAAGGAGCGTCGCTAACGCGACAATTAGGACACTGAACACAATCGACAGCAGCACAGCAGGCAACGCCCGTCCGCCACCCAACGCAACATTGGCGTTCACCAACGCGCCCAGCACAGCAAAAACAAGCGGCAGGGGTAATCGCAGAATAAGTAACACACCAGGAACCAGCAGTAACTCGACCCGCTGCAATCGCTGCACCAACGAATCACTAGGCAGGGCATACGGTGGTGCATCTGAACGATTCACCAGCCGCAAGAGGTCGAGCGCTAGCACTCCCATTAGCGCCAATAGCAGCCCACCAAGGCGCTGCCCGCTGCTCAAAGTTTGGGCAGGCGCTCCCAGCAGCATCACGGCAAATAGGCTCCAGCCCAGCAGCCGAAAGGGTCTCGCTTGTCGATAAAGATTTCGAATAGCCATGCGCATAGCATGCGCTAACCGTCATCCTCAGTGGCAGCAGAGATTCGCTCTCGTGAGTGTCAGCGAGTGGTCCTTCTTAGACCTAAAGCTAGACCTAGAGCTAGACGACGCCGTAGGCGTGCATCGCACTTGCAACTTTCACAAAGCCACCAACGTTGGCACCACCCACATAGTCGACGGCCTTACCGCGTTTGGCCGCGCCGTGTTCAACGCACTGGTCGTGAATGCCGCGCATGATGTCCTGCAAACGTCCGTCCACTTCCTCACGCGTCCAGTTGATACGCATCGCATTCTGGCTTTGCTCCAAACCAGAAACCGCAACACCACCTGCATTCGATGCTTTGGCTGGCGCGTACAGCGAACCATTGTCACGAAACAGATGCTGAGCTTCGAGCGTGCACGGCATGTTGGCCCCTTCAGCGATAACATTAACGCCGTTAGCAATCAGTTTCTTCGCGTCAGCAGCATCGAGCTCGTTCTGGGTGGCGCAAGGGAATGCCATGTCGGCCTTAACAGCCCAAGGGCGTTTTCCGGCATGGAACTTCGCTTTCTTATAGACCTTTGTGTATTCCTGTATGCGACCGCGGCGCTCGAATTTTAGGTCTTTAAGAAAATCGAGCTTGTCCTGATCAAAACCTTCCGCATCATGGATAAAGCCTGTGGAATCTGACAGCGTTACCGCGCGACCGCCCAGCTGCAATAGTTTCTCTGCGCAATAAATCGCAACGTTACCCGAGCCACTCACCAGCGCGGTCTTACCCTGAAAGTCTTCACCAATTCTTTGCAACATGTTTTCGACGAAGTACACAACACCATAGCCCGTCGCCTCGGTACGACCGAGACTGCCACCAAACGTCAGACCTTTGCCCGTCAGTACGCCCGTGAATTCGTTGCGCACTCGTTTGTACTGACCAAACAGATAACCGATCTCACGAGCTCCAACGCCAATATCACCTGCGGGAACATCGGTATCTGCGCCAATATGTCGGCACAGCTCAGTCATCATTGACTGACAAAAGCGCATCACTTCACGATCACTCTTACCTTTCGGATCGAAATTGCTACCTCCCTTACCACCACCCATAGGCAGACCAGTCAGTGCATTCTTAAACGTTTGCTCGAAGCCTAGAAACTTAAGAACACTCTGATTCACTGACGGGTGAAAACGCAGGCCGCCTTTATAGGGGCCAATGGAGTTATTGAACTGAACACGCCAAGCACGATTAGTACGAATAGTGCCGTCGTCGGCTTCCCAGCAGACCCGGAAAATAACAATACGATCAGGCTCGGTCATCCGCTCGAGAATCGACATATCGGCATAGTCTTTGTGTGCAGCCATGAACGGCATGACTGATTCAGCGACTTCCTGCACCGCCTGATGGAATTCCGGCTCTCCTGGATTGCGCTTAACCAACCCGTCCATAAAGGTATCAAGTGCCTTACGCGTAGTCTTGTTCATTTCACAATCTCCCTGATCGTTTTACTGCGTTAGATTATTTGTCGTTACCCACAAGTGTAGGCAATGATTCACATACCGCCGTTGACAACGAACCAACCCGCACCTGCAGCGACGGCAATTACCGCAGCAATTAATACCCAGCGCACGGCACTTCCGCCACCGTTCCCAACAGACTTACCTTTACCTGACTTTGTCTTGGCAGATTTGGCAGTTCCGCCAGGAATCAACAGGAGCGCTTTGGTGCCCCCAAATTCAATGACGTCTTTAGAATTCAGAAAGCGCTTCAGCACTATCTCACCGTTCACACGGGTTTTGTTTGTCGACATCTGATCGTGAACCGACCACTTTGCGCCACGCCGAACCAGTTTTGCATGAAAATCCGAAACGCTCGGATCTTCCAACACAATTGACAGCTCGTGCTTCGCGCTGTTTTTGCCGATATTCCAAAAATTTAACTCACCGTCACTTTTCAGTGATATCGGTTGCCCCTCACCTGCGTCACTGAGCAACACAAGCGTCGGGTCTGTGAACTGTGCGGCCAGAGCATCCGCATCAATAGCAAACTGATCGTTCGCCTCGCCAGGCTTAAGAATAATCGTACCCGGGCTATCGTCCTGCCATGACCGCGGCAAATTCTTATTGACGGCCATCATCATGGTTTTGCCCATCGCAGCATTGCCGAGATCACTGTCGTCGGGCTGCCCTGCGGGTGCGGGCGCGGGAACAGCCGCTCGGATCACGGTCGCTCCAGCATCTATTGGCGCTGCATCGTCCGTCGCCGGCGCAGAAGCTTCGCGATCTTCAAGCGTCAATGTATGGGTGTCAAAACGAATCTCGTCACCATTGCAGGCCATTGTTGGGCCGTTCAGGCGTTGATGGTTAATAAAGGTGCCGTTGGTGGAACCCAAATCAGTCACTAGTAGCCCACCATCCGCAGGGGCAAGCGTTGCATGATTGGTCGACACCGTCGATTGCTCAAGCTGCAACGTCACCTCATAGGAAACACCCTGGTGTTCCGCAGATGGCGCACGACCCACAAGCACCGTCGCACCAAACTCCAACACCGTCGCGCCTGCGTCGTTACTGAGCGCAAATCGAATACCAGGCTCGCTCACTGTTTTTCTCCATTCGTTTTCATATCGTTACACAATAAAT
Source organism: Pseudomonadales bacterium (assembly GCA_023300545.1). Taxonomy (GTDB): domain Bacteria; phylum Pseudomonadota; class Gammaproteobacteria; order Pseudomonadales; family Azotimanducaceae; genus JALZVT01. Next base: position 54,936 of record JALZVT010000004.1, on the reverse strand, counting down.
AGTTCATTAAGAAATCCATAGGACAAGAGCGATCATTGCCGCTACTACGACCAACGCAATTAACAGCTCGCGATCAAATTTATTTGGCGTCGGCTTAACGTCAGACGTCGCATCAATAGAAGACTGCGCGCCATTGCTACCACCCGCAGAAGCCCCTCTCTTGGGCAATTTGATTTTCCCGGCTACAGCGACTCTAGGCGCCGGCGCAATACCGCTTAGATCGCTATCATCTGCTGTTGCAGATTCTAGGGAAACCTGTGGCGTTCGCGCCGGTGTCACACTGTCTGAACCCTCAGCTACAGCGCCAGTATCACGACGCCCTGGGAGGCGTTCAAAACGGGCTCGCAATTGCGGCACGCTAAGCGGGGGCTGGGAACTCGCAAGCCCTGACATGCGAAGGCATACCACACTAATATTGTCGCGCGCTTCTCCAAGCAAGGTGCGGGCGATCAACGCACGAACTGCCTCTCCAGGCTCAGGGTTAGCAACTATCAGCTCATTAATTTCATCGTCCCGCAGCTCATCATGTAAGCCGTCACTGCATAACAGCAGCATGTCTTCGTTCGCCAAATCAATATGCAGCTTTGCAGGCACAGGCTCTGGGTTAGAAATACCAAGCGCTTGCACCAGAACGTGTTTTTGCGGGTGGCCAAATGCCTCAGACGGATCAACCACGCCCGATTCGAGCAACTGCTCGAGCAAAGAATGGTCCCGGGTTAGACGCACCAACTGCTTGTCACGCCATAGATAGACTCGACTGTCACCGCACCAACCTATTTCAGCACTGTCACCGCTAACTCGAACCATCACAACAGTGCTGCCCATGTTTTCGGCTGAACGCCTGATACCTTCAGCAACCACCGCGGCGTGGGCCTGGGAAATCAGTTCTGGCAGCGAAGATGGCTTGGCTTGTTCGCTCGCTGCTGCGCTGGCTCGCAGCAGCGACTGCTTAACCGTGCGAGAAGCAACATCCCCGCAAGCGTGACCGCCCATACCATCAGCAACTAGCCACACACCGGCCTCTTCGACCCAACCCAACGAATCTTCGTTGTGCTGATAGCGATTACCCGGATGGGATTCAGCCGCAAATTCAATCACTTAACAATCACTCAAAAACTTCCCTGTACGGCTTTCGCGGCTCGCTGGTACGCCTTAGGACGAAACGTTTCGTCGTTACCCAGCCCATTGAACAGCTGATCGAGCGAATTGGCGAGGCGGTCTGCCTCTCCGAGGTATTCAGTCAGTGTCACAATACTTAAAAGTCCTTGCTCTGCCGTGCCGTAATCAACCATACGCCGAGATGCCGCCTCACCGACTAAGCGCTTGCGCAGTGCTTTGACGTTTGCCGTGCTGACGCTCAATCCACGCCACTGTGCGCCCAGTTCATCGATTAGCCCCTGCAATTGGGTGACCGTCGTAGCCATCGCTTTGGGGTCACCCTGCCCCGCCAGGACAAGTTGATCAATTGCTTTCTTCAGTGCCGCCGTCTTAGCGGGTGAAAGCTCCTGACTGATTAACTGTAGCGTGCGGAAGTGATGATCTGCCAGACGCAGGCTACCCGGTTCAATGCCCTGCTGACGACGCTCGGTATACCAGCGCAGATCGTTCGGATCTAATCCGTGATGACAGCTTTGGCAGTCGTACAGCGAAAACTCAGGCATGCCCCGTGAACCAGTGAAATAACTACTGCCGAGCATCTTCAGAAACTGCCGAGACCCTTCGAGTTGGCCGCTCAGCCAGAGTTGCACGCCCTCAAAATCGCCTTTGCGGTCTCGATAGTCGTCGTCTACCGAGAAATGGGGTGGCTGGTTGGTTGTAAAGTTCTCCAGCTCAAAACTGAGGCGTGGATGCCCTGCACCCATGATGCGATGCGTTGTGAATTTTTCCGGCGTACCCAGATGACAACTCAGACACAGCTGGGCGCGAGCGACCGGTTGTTCGGATGGATACAAGCCATTGGCAATGTTATCTGCGTGAGTATTACCTTTGTCGTCATGGGTTTTTATCCAGTTTTCAGAACCACCGTGGCAGGCCTCACAACCCACACCGTCATTCAGGCTGAACTCAGGCCCACGTTTATCTTTAGGAACGTTGTCAGCGTGACAATCGAGACAGATGTCTGCGGTGTGGGCACTGGCAAGTCCAAGTTTTGCCGCTATCAGCTTAGAAGCTGGCGACAGCAGAGTTTTGTAGGCTCGCGAGTGGTAGTCCTGCGAACGCCAGATACGGTGCTCATTAAGCCATACCGTCCGGTTGTCTTGCCGACTCGACTTACCGTGACACGCGCCTCCCGCACAGGAGGCTGCCCCATAATGCACATTGTCAGCAATGCTCGACACATCAGCCCACACTGAACTCGTCGCCACCAAGCACGCTGACGCCATCAATCCGCCAACGGTCATGGCATGCGCCAAGGTTTTCAGTAGGGCGTTCACTACCTAGAGCCCCCAGCGCTCTTGGCGCTATGCCCCTGAACCGCGGTGCCCGTGCCCTTGGTGTCCTTCACATACCAAGGTTCACCAGACTCGTTGAGATACATCTTGTTCATGTCTTCACGAGATAGCGGGCGTGAGCCGCGGCGACCAAACACCGCGATCTGACCACCGGTTTCATCAACGCCACGGTCTCGGTCAATGCCTTTCGACAGTGCCAATGCAGGGCGCTTGGTTGGGTAGCTAGCGATCAGCTTAGGATTAGGCTCTGGGCTAAAGCCGTAGAAGTTGGGTTGCAAAGAAGGCGACGTCAGCTGAACTACTTTCAAACCACCGCTACCGTCAGCCACATAGGCAAACAGCGATGCGTTGGTGCTAGCAACCACAACATCATGCGCATCTACAATATTGCCGCCATCGTTGTAAGTTTGCAGCAAACGCATGTTATTCGGCTGCGTAACATCGACTACCGCAAGCCCCTGCGCACCTGCCGCGACATAAGCGTAGGTGCGTGCAACGTATACCCGTTTTGCATTATCAAGCTCAATCACAGAAGGCGACACTTTGGGCGTCTTAATATTTGTCACGTCAATGGTCTGCAAACCTTTGCCTGTAGTAACAAACAAATAGCGGAATTGCAGCGCACTCGCCCGTGGATCATCCATCGCAACACGACTGACTAGAACGGGCTCCAATGGATTTTCAAGCGACACCACCAAAATCTCTGTAGGCATGCTGAGGTAGGCGATTGAACCACCCAGCGTAATATGTCGAACGCCATCTAACAGGCCATCCGGATTCCAGGTTAGGGCGCGACTGAGATTGTTGTTGCGCGACTCGCCGTCTTGCAGCGTATTGACATTGACCAGAATCAAGCCTTCTTGCGAATCCGTGATTACTGCGTAGTTGTAGATCGGATGGAACGGCTGCTCTTGGTTCACCACACGCATCAACTCGCCTTCGTTTTTGAACGGCGCAATGGGCTGGGTGGAAGGCAACGCCATGCAGGTCGCATTCTTCGACTTGACCTGAGTACCCTGACCCAATGGACTAAAGGGAGTGGTCACGATGCGCTGGGAGAAACCCTTATTCGCGACGTTGGCAATGTCATAAACCCGCATCCCGTTTTTACCTTCGGCAACGTACAGATACTCTCCGCGCATTTGCAAACAGTTTGCAGCGCCCGCTCTATGATTATAGGCGTGCTTCAATACACCACCACCCGCTTGATGTTCAGCAAAAAAGTCAGGGTAGGCGTACTTTTGCAGATAACTGCCAATGACGGCCTGGGGCTCTTCCCATTCGGTGACCTGCACCGCTGATACTTCACCGTCCCCACCAACCCAGGCGTTGTAACCGACAAAGTTCACGAAGTTGGTTCCAAACATTAGAAGTTGAGCCATGATCGCGTTGTTGTCGTTGTTCTCCGACAAGTGGCAATCGCTGCAATTCTTCGTTTCTGAGAGCCGTACGGTATGCGGAAAGTGCGGATTAAAAGCCTGAGAGCTGAAGCCAGACGACGCGACGGGCGGCTGCTGGATGTAGATTTTTTCCCGGTTTGAGTTGGTCGACGACAACACCAATGCCGAGGTTGACCGAACCGGCGCAATCTTGCCGCCCTTTGCCGGCCCACGTCGACCAAGCAAGAACATCTGATCGCGAGCGACCTGCGGGTTGTAGCTGGCAAAGTTGCGACTGGACCCGCCTTCATAGTGATGCCGATCCGTTTTCTTGTTTGCTTCAATAGGCAGGTGACAACCGCCACAGCTGGTAGTCCAGGACGTATGGCAGGTATAGCACTCCATTTCGTCAGAGGAGTGGGCAAGATCATCGCCAGCGACATCTGCGCCCCAGCTTTGCGTCTCTGTATTTTTCGACATTGTTTTGGCACGCGCCGCTTTCGAATTGTAGTCAGCGTGTTGCGGGTTTACCGAATTCTTTACCAGACTCACCTTCCACTCAAGATCTTTGTCGAGTGCTGAGCGCTGATACAGATCACCGTTCACCCATTCAAAGCGCGGACGCCCACTGGGTACCCGCAGCGACAGGAAGTCGGTTCCGCCATCAATCGCGGCGGGGCCAGATGCATAAAGGTTGGGCAGCTCTTTGGAAGTGCCATGACAGTCTTTGCAATCCACCTCAACCGCAAGAGCAACCTCACCCTGAATATGGCCGTTACCATGGCTATCTTGGCCAAAGTGACAGTCAACACAGTGCATACCCACATCAAGGTGAATCGATGACATATGTACCGCTTTATCGAACTTCTTAGGGTCGTTGTTCTCAACTACATTATTCTTGGCGTCGAGCAGATTGCCTGTTCGATCGCGTTTGAACACCGCCCGGAAATTCCAGCCATGACCGTGATAGTCAGCGAACTGCGTGTCGTTAAGATCTGGGTTCAATTCTGATACTGCTTCCAGAAAGTCGGTATCCGCCCACTTACCGCGAGGCGCTGCACCTTCCGGATTACGCTCCAACACCTCATGTATTTCTTCGCTGGTCGGGTATTGCTGCTCTTCTGGCCACATAGCTGGCGCATCAGACTCGTAGTCCCACATGGTGTAACCAAGATAGCTGTTCACAAACATGTTTGGTTGGTGCATGTGGCAAATCATGCACTGCGAGGTCGGTATCGCATTGGTGAAGCTGTGCTGAATCGGGTGCCCAGACTCATCTTTGGGAATAGTTGGGTCGAGGGTTGCTGTTTTACCCGTATGTCCGTGTTTGGCGTAACCACCAGAGTGGCGTGGGTCGCGGTCATTGGCGTACACCACATGGCACGAGGCACAACCCGAGTTGCGATAATCGCCTGGCTGATCGTTGGTGCCCATAAACCAGGTCAACGGGTCATTAAGTCGTGTTTTGGTGATATTAATAATAGGCACTGAGATACGCGCGCCGGTAGATGGCCCGCGATTCGACTGGCGGATATCTGGCTTGCCTGGCTCTTCCAGGCGCTGCACTAACCCCAGTGAATTAGGAATCGCAGTCTCTGGGAACAGATTAATAATGTTCCGCCCGCCACGCTCGAACACGCGGAACACATCGCCCGCTTTGGTTGTTTCCCACGCAGGCAACGGTAGCAACTGCGGCAAAATACCTTTCTCGTCTTGCAACTGAGCAGCCAATACGGCATCAAGCACCGGGCCTTTTACCATGGCCGGCTCGCCGTCAGAGGTATAAGACTCGCCAAGAATGTACTGCTTAAATGGCAGAATGCCATTGTTGTATGACGCACCGCCCCACAACATCGCCCCGGTAGCGTGCAGCGAACGAATCGACTTTTCGATTTGATCCTGGTGACACGACCCGCAACCCAGTTCAACGACACGATAGTCTGATGGATTAATAAACCGCACAAACTCACGACTTTCTTTATTCAACAGGCTGTAGGTGCGCTCGGGGTTAGCACTATGGGGGTAATGCCACGCATCCGGATATTCCGGCAGAATATGCGCAAGCTCTTTCACCGCGATGTAATCATCCGACTGGTTACCCTTGGGTAAGCCATGACCGCTTTCACCGCCACTTTTAGAATTGTGCGGAACAAACTGTGACGGGTCCCCTCCGTGGCAGTCAGTACAACCCAGATCAACGCCGGGCGCGTTGTGCATCGTTTTCTGATCAGAATCAGTATGGCAAGACACGCAACCGGCGCTCTTGTCATTACTGGCCGTCGCACTCGGCTGACTAAGCGGTGCCGCCGGTGCCATGACGTAGTCACGCTCTACTTTAGTCAACGCCTCCGAAGCGGCGATCGGCAGACTCCAGAACGAGCTTGAGAACAAACCAACTGCAAGGAGTCCAACAACAAGCAAACCGGCTGAAGCCAGGACACCCTGCATAGTCTTAAATTTGTACATTGATTTATGCATTTGGGACACCTTCAAAACGCCAACACCAGATTCATCATGAAATAACTCGCATCCTCATCCGGGAACAGGTCTTTAAACCCCTTGCCTGGAATCAAATGGGCGTAACTGGTGCGCACAACAATATTTTGGCTTACCAGTGGTCGCCAAATCAGACTCATCGACAGATCGTGACCGATCTCTTCATCGATGCTGCCCTGGTTGCGCACGGCCTCTAGCACTTGTGTGTGATCGAAGCGCATGTAGTTGTAGTTAAAACTCACTCGAAGCGATGGCAGCAGATCAGCGTCTGCACCGATACCTGCCAGCAACATGCCCGGGTTAGTGAAGTTCGACTGGCCTTGCTCTTTTGATGAACGCAGATTGTTTAGCAAGCCGTTTCGAGTAGACAGCGCGACTCGCCCACCACCAACAAGCGGAACCGACTGACGCAGCCAATAGCTTGTGTCAGAGCCAGCAAAGACCGGGTTTTCAAAAATGGCGTCAAAACCAGTCGCCTTGTCATCAAACGGATCTTTGTCCCCGCTACCGTAGAGTAGTGAACCGCGGACTCTAATCCAGTCCATATCAAAACCCGCTTCAGCCGCAAAGAAGCCGGCACTGATATCAACCTTCTTATCTTCAAACACGCCCGGCTCGACACTACCTACGGCGTAGTAGGCCGAGGTGGTGAGATTCAGACGCCCGAAGTGGCCGTCGCCGCTGTAACCAAAGTAGACCACATCGTATTTTCTTGGCCTCTCATCACCAAGCGATGCCGGTCTCGCAATAAATTCGTTGTTATCGAAGAAAAATTCGTTGTCTTCCCGATTTCGGTTATAGACCACGGTCGCCTGGGAGACAAAGCCTAGTTTTGGAAAGTCTTGCCAATAAAAGTTGGCAGCAACAACGTCATCTTTTCGCAGGTCTTTCGTGACATCGTTCAGCCCGCTATTGGTGTCTTTCTCCAGACGCCGAAAGTAGGCGAGATTGTATTGAAAAATGTTGTTGTTGCGGTTGCCGAACAGGCGAATACCCAACTGGCTATCCTGAAACAGGAAACCACGAAAGTCGCTATTGAAAGGTTGTATACCAATTCGGATGCTGTCGAAATCATATCGATCACCTACATTACGCAGGTGGCGATCATAGAAGGCCGCTTGAATGCCAAGATGGTGATCGGTACGGCTAGTGCCTCGACTGGGGCGCGCATTAACACCCTGCAATTCATCAAGGTTCACATAGTTGATATTGAGAACCGGCGTAAAACGAAACTCATGATCAGGAGGGCGAAACACGGTGTCGCCCTTCAGATAGACAAACTCAGCCGCAATGTTCTGGTTAAAAAAGACCTGATCAGAGTTACCAAAGATATCAATGTCACCAGAATTGGCGGTAGACGAAGCCCCTATCGGCGTTGGTACTTCTCGAACCTCGACGATGCTGTCAGAGAGCGCGTTGATTGAAAAGAACCACTCGTCATCATTAACCGGGATGTCGCCTTTAAGAACGTTACGATTGTAGGGGTCCCACCAAGGGTACTTATAGCGAACGGAATCATTACCCACCAAGTCTTGAAACGCATCGAGATTTTCTACGATACGCCAGCGATCAGGCATAGCCAGAGTGACGCAATTTTGCGCACCGCCCTTGCAGTCAAGTGTTGGCGCTGCTGCGATGCATTCGCTGCGACCAGAACTCACACAGGGTACAGCTGATGCCTTGTTACGACCGCGAATCAGACCGTAATCAAATACACGGCCGGCACCCGCCGCACGAGCTGTAGAACCTTCAACCCGGTCAGCCGCATTTTCAGCGTCCGGACGAGGGCAATCCACTCTCAAGTAACCCGGCCGGCGGCGATTTACGATGCGCCCCCGATCATCTTCGTAGCAAATCTCAGCCGCGTGGGCAGAGGCTGACGACAAGGCGGCGATAGCGCCACCGCCAGCAATACTTGCACCAAAAATCAGGGCGCCCGACAAGGTTGCAGAAAGTTTGGATATAACTCGCATCTATTTGCCCTCACAAGGTCGCTGAATGGAGGCATCAAATTCGCCCCCCTCCAGGAAAGGTGATTGTGGGCACTGCACATACCGCAGCCGCGTATCCAGCGGAGTTAACTGGTCCGCTCGAATTTCCGGCGGCGCATTGTTTATCGTGCCGGTCTCAAGGCCAGCTTCGTGTAAACCAAGAAACGAAATCATGTCGTCTTGATCAATGCCATCGCCAGATACGCCGATGCCACCGATCAGCATGCCTTGTCGATAGATAGGCACGCTACCGGGGAAAATTTGAAAACCGTTAGCGACGCGATTAAGCGCCGCAGGCATATCGATCGAAATGGCTGCAAGGTCGATCTCTCCGGGAGTGGTGCGACCAGGGTTAAAGCCCGCGCCCGCACAACCGGGCACAACATCTGGCGCAAGTGTCGCGCCACTCGCCGCAAACAATACATGCTGCACAATCGCATTCATCGACAGATCGAGTTGCAGTCCGGTAGAAAACGGACTCCACTCACCAGCTGGCTTACTCAGTGGTCCCGCATCACGTTCATCGATACCATCAGGAAAAAACGGTCGGGAAAGATTGCCGCCTGCGCGGTCAGAAAAGGCAAAGGCCCCACTGGCCAATGCAATCGGATCATCCAGAAACGCCCGCAATGCATCAACATAACTGGCCATTTCAACCCGCTCGGTGAGGTTAACCGCCGTATCGGTAATTTGTACGTAGTTCGCAGCCGGCAAACTGGTCAGAAAATCAGCGGCGCTTGCACTGGAAAAGAAGGCTGCCGTGCGAGCCTTTTGCAATGACACATCAGCGCCGAACACGGGGGCATCGCGCGTTCGCACCATGCCCAATATTTCACCGTTGGTATCGACCACAGAGATAGTCACTCTGGCCTGACTGTTCAAAGGGCGGCGAATTTGTGCTCGCGCGCTGTTTGCCACTCGTAGGGCGTTACGCAACAACGACGCAGTTTCTGTCTGCGTGAGTTGATTACCGCCGAGTTCAACAACGTCGGTACCGTCTATCGCCGGATAACGATTGGCATTGCTGGCATCAACAAAGACAAAGGCATCTTGCCCAGAAAAACCTGTTGTTGCCGGGCGAATACCGGAAGCCGGGGAGCCAAAGGCCGTGCCTGGTCGAATTTGCGCATCGGTGTAACCGGTTACCGCAATGAGAGCACCAACACCACCAGCGATCGAGGAAAAATCAGCACTGGCGGGCTCGCTTAACAAATCATCAAAGGTCGCGTCACTGAAACGAAAGGTTTTCCCGTCTACGGTGATTCGATTCGCTCGACGATCCAATGGAGCGGCAAAGTCAAACGTTGCCGCGACCGCTATCAGCTCATCGACATCTGAATCAATATCACTAATCGCAAAATCGACAGAATATAGTCCATCCGCAATCACCCCAACGCCACCCACCGGCACGCCATTTCGATACAAAGGCAAGCCACCAGGGTCTGCTGACAGACCCAACGGCGACCGATGCGGACCTGGTTCAGCACCAGCTCCCGTAAAGCGGCGAGAGAAATCGGAACAGGCCAACTGGGAAAACTGCACACCAAACAACGGACCAGCAGGTTGGTTGATCTCGCCCGGGTTAAAGTGATCCTGCACAATCTGGTTGGCCGTTCTTGTAGTGAACGCATTGCCTTCACTAGATAGGAAAGCACCCGTCACTGCCTTGGCGATAGCACCAAGATGATCAATATTCGCGCCACTAAACAACTGCGTTGGCAGGCGAATGCCTTCAAGACCTGCGGTAATAACCGCTGACCCATCTGCTGCAACCTGAGTTGCCACCAACATGTCTCGCTCGGCAGCGTCTCCCATGCGAAATACACCAAGCACGTTCCCGACTCGGTCGGTTACGGCAATAGTCGCGAGTACCCCCTGCGCCTGCGCTTCCGAGACCCCCTGGGCAATTATTTTCTGTACGTCAGCAACCGATAGAGACTCAGCCTGAGTGGTTCCACAATCACCAGAACAGTCCGGCTCAACACCAGTAACACCCAGCGGTTCTTCCCGATCACCACCACCACAACTGCCAAGCTGCAACGTGATCAATGCCGCTGTTGCCAGCTTCATCGGCCAGGAGATTTTTTTTGTAGATTCTACTGACGACCTAACTGTCGGTATGCCCGTTGCCATCTTGGCTTTGCTCATTGTGTTCCGCCCCCTACTTCCCCGGCTCCAGCACCTGGCGCTGAGGTTTCCCACAACTGCGCGGCCTGATGCACTATTTTCTGTTGAGTTTCTTGTTCAGCACCGTTTATCAACGCATTCTGCTGCAACCCACCGTCACCAACACCGCGTGGGTGATAGGCATGACAATCAATACAAGCCAGCGCCACCTGTGATGCGCTGCTGCGATCGCCATGACACTCGTAACAGGTTGTCATTGCCGGCATCAGCAAATCCGTCGCACGCTCAGAAGCTTCCGCAGCGTGGCAGGTTGCGCACGCCTGATCACCGATCAACAAATCATTAGTAGTATTGTCACGCAATACCTGGTGAGCTTGGTGATCAAAGCGGGCATCAGGCACAAAGTCTTGTGGCAGTTTCACCGGGTGAACCCAGAACTGATCTTCGATGTCTTTTGAGTCTTGTCGCTCAAACTCATGGCAAGCTGCGCAACCGATGTCGCCAGCAAACTGCGCCTCAACAATTTCTTTCAGTTCGCGCTCTACACAAACATCTGGCGTATCTGTACAACCGGCCGAGCGTTCAGCTCGATCTGGCAGACGTCGATACGCAAACAGCTCTCCCGTGTCGTCGGGGTCAAAATATTTCTTTAGCAGCATACCCTCGAGTGCTAGCACGGCTTCTTTCAAGCGCGCATGAGGCAAACTTCGATCAGGGTCCGACTCGTCAAAATCTAGCTGATGGCAGTCTTGGCAATGCGTCTCCATATCTATCGGCAGGAAGTGTTCGCCATCAACACTCATGCTGTGGCATGAGCCGCAGGTCAGTGCTTCACCACTCGTCAGGTCAGAGACTTCACCGACATCCAGATGAATGTCATGCGGAAAGATCAATTGCGAGCTTTCCGGCGAGTTAGCAATTTCTGTTTCGCTAACCGCGTCAATCCGCCAACCGTCATCTTTCGAACCTGCAAAGTTCTCAAGCGTGAAACGGGGTAACGAAAATTCGTAGACGGGGTGCGTCTCAGGCGTAAAGCCGGCTACCGCTGCCAGAGGATCAATCCCTCTATCGATGCCACCATCCGCTGCGTGACACTGCACGCAGTCACTATCAGCATCACTGACCAGCGTGCTCGGCTCATTGTGCTCTCGATGACAGACGCCACAGCGCTCGTTCGCATTCGCGCCAAAATCCAGCGTACCCGCGGCAACCGGCGCTGAGTTTGCTGCCAGAAAACCTGCACTCACATGATCCTGAATCGCACCATGGCAAGCTTCACACGCCTCGTTTTGTACCCGCTCGAACGGCTTGCCGTGACAACCCGCACAATTCTCGCCGGTCACCAACTCATGCGCTGCGTGCAATTCTCCAGATGTCCAAACATGGTCTGATAGCACCGCCGCAACTGGCGACTGAACCGCTCGCTCGCCCGAGAACAGAAACGGCACTACAAACATACCGACAACAACAACAAGCGCACCAATCCAGGCAAACGCACGCTTGGCAAGAAACGTATCAGCCAGACTCATCTTCTGCGCTGATAACACCGACGTATGACCGGCAGCTCTACGTACGGTGAGCATCGCATCAAAACCACCCGGGGCTTCTTCTACGTGTACTCCCACACCTGGCAATTCGATAAGGTCCCCAGGGCGCAGAACACAGCGCTTCACGGTGTTGCCGTTAACCTGCACGCCATCTCTAGCGATGCTACGCAACATCAGCCCTTCACGACCCATCTCTAGAGTGGCGTGACGCAACTCCAGTAACGGCAATTGCAGATCAGCTTCGTTCGCTGATCCAAGCATTATCCGAGCGAGGGTGAGTTCGCGGTCACTGTTGCCGCCAGCTTCGTCCGCTATACGTATCAAGAGATCCATAGGCTTACCAGTACCAGAACACGACGACAATATGGACAACGAGAGCAAGCAACACCGCGATAGATAGCGGTACATGAACATAGAGCCATGCTTGCAGCCACCCTTGGATTTGCACATCACGACGGACGCGACGCAACAGATCCTGCCGCCGCGCCGTCAATGACATGAGATGACGCAGTGCGGTTGTTTCTTTGGCATCACGAGTTTGAGTCGCCTGCTCAGAAAGAAAACGCAGCAGCCGTTGCTGATCTTGGTTACTGCGGCGTATACCGCCATCACTCGTCATCTCTTCAAACGAGGACCGGTCACGACCCAATAGCTGGCGCGCGACGCTACCACCCACGCGCGTTTGCTCTAGCGCCGTGCGAACCGCCATGCTGATACTTTCGGAACAGTCTGCCGCACGCTCAAGACTCGCAAGCTCAAGCCCTTCGAGCTCTTCGAGTATTTCTGCTCGACTGCGCGTTTTGCGAATCGCAGACAGCCTACGGGGCAATGACAGATAGACAGACATGCCAATCATGCCGCTGATTATAACTGCCATCATCAGCCAGAAAAACAGCGAGTGAATATTCCAACCAAGCTGACCCGCGCTGTGAAACAGACTGACGCCGATAAGCGCCGTGCCTAGATAGACATGCGCACTGACCCACCCCTTTAACGATCCACCTTGACCATAACGACGCTTACGCACGCCAAGGTAGTTGAGCCAAAAGATCAATAACCCAGCAACAATTCCAAGAGTAAGACCCTGCCAGGTGCCACCACTGGGTGGAGTTGTTTCTTCCTGCAGCCAATACAATCCAAAGCTGGCTGCCAGCAAACCTATGGCGATCCAGAGATAGCGTCCTCCTGCGTATTGCAACGCATTGCCACTCACAACGCATCTCGCTCGATGATGCGCACAAAGTCACTCGGGCTAACACGCTGGGCAGCTCCAGTTGGACAGGCCGACACACAGGCGGGCCCACCGGGCAGGTCAAAACAGGCGTCACACTTGCGGGCTTTCTTAACCTGGCCTTCCGGCCCCTTCGCTGCTCGATCTTCTCCTGGGCCTGAACCTGCGCCAAACAACAACCAACTAAACAGTGATGGCTTAGCTGGGGCTTCTGGCGCCATACGAATCACATCGTAAGGGCAGTTACTCTGGCAGTTCCCACAGCCAATACAGGAGTCGTCAATAAACACTTCGCCGTTGGTTGCCCGATGAATTGCGTTAGGTGGGCAATCTTTCATGCAATGGGGTTGCTGGCAATGCCGACAAGACACAGGGATGTGGACATGCGCCATGGTGCTGCCCGACTTGCGATCAAGCCTGGAAATGCCGTCATGGGTTTCAGCACAGGCGGTTTCGCAGTTGTCACAGCCTACGCACAGATACTCGTCGATAATGAGCGCGTTGGTCGCCTCACCCAGGCCATCGCCCAGCATAAACTCCAACACCTGGGATGATTCCCCGCGCGTCTCCCACTGGGAGTACTTCATTAGATCGCGGCTGGCTCGAGCATCGACAACGTCTTCTTGCTCCATATCGAAGTTCATCAAACGTCGATATTGCTCTTCTGTTATCTCAAGTGTTTCAGTGAGCACCGAGGCTTCAGCTACGTTGGTTCGCGAGCTCTGGTTGTACATAGCCATAAAGCCAACCATTTCACCGGCTCGCTCCTCAGCAATCAGCTTCCGCTTGCCTTCAACCTCATTGAAAATCAGCACGGTGCCAGAGCGAATCAAATGTAGACTGTTACTGTCATCGCCGGGCTCCCAGAGTCGCTGTCCGGCTTTAAAACTGAGTTGCTTGATCTCGTCTGCGATAGGGCGAAGTTCTTCAACGGTCGCAGCGGGAGCAAAGTGCCGCTGCAGCTCGCGCACAATAAATACCCAATCAATGCCTTCGCGCACGGCCTCGTTTGAGGCTATGAGCTTCAAAATGGTTCGACGGGGCGTTTCAAGCACAATGCAGTTGTCGCCAGCTACGGCGGTTTCAGGTCTGGGCTGACCCGCAATCAAGCTCATCTCGCCAAAGAATTCTCCGCGGCCAAGGCGACGCTCACCACCCGCAAAGTTTGTCGACCCCAACACCACCTCGCCATCGAGCACCGTATAGAACGAGACGCCAAAGTCACCTTCAGTGTAAAACTCGTGCCCCTTCGGGATGACCTTAGTGACGCTCGGCTTGGCCTTCGCGTAAGTCTCATCGCCCTCGATCTTCTGCTGCACGTCAGCTAGTGAAAGTTGCGCATCTTCTATGCTGTCTGCGTCCGGCAAACCAACGTACAGCGAGCTTTCAATCACCATTTCGCGAAACGCCAACACACTGAGCTGCCGAAACATGGGAATACGAGACATGAACAAGCCGATGAGCTCATCCGCATCTCGGTCATAGGGCAGTCCCGCAAACTGGAACTCGATGAGCTCGTGATCCGCCGGCTTAACAAAGTTGTCATTCGCGAATTCGACAACGTCATAGCCCTGGTTCATCGCCTGCTTGATCAGCGGACAGCCCGCCAGCGCTCCAACCACATAAAGGCCGGGCACGCTGCTTTCATAGTGCTCAGATAAAACCGGTAGCGCATCCGCCCCTTCGTGGCTCATTGTCATGCCACAGCCTTCAAGAAAGCCGCGAGGTGGAATTGAACCAAGCCGTGCGATAATACGATCAGCCTCTACCACTTCTTCGCCTTCAGCCGTGGCAATAGTTACGCGCAAACCTGCTCCGCCATCATCGCCTGCGACGATGTTGTCGATCGCGGATGAGTAGAAGCAGCCGAGACTTACGTCGTCGTTGTTGGCCGCCGCCAGAATGGCGTTGAGGTTGCCTTCTTTGGCGCGAGCAAATTCCGCCTTGCGATTGAGAATGTAAACCTGATTCTGTTCCGCCAGCGCCAGCGCATTTTCAATCGCCGAATCACCAGCACCCACCACAATGATGGTTTCATTTGTGTATTCGCCCGGGTCATCAAGCTGATATTGAATATTGGGCAGTTCTTCGCCTGTGACACCCAATCGACGCGGATTGCCTTGAGTACCAATACCAAGCACAACGTTGGCCGCAGTAACGGTCGCTCCATTGGCGAGTTTCAGCTCAAAAGCGCCTTTTTGGCCTTGCACGCTGGTCACTTCCGAGCCGTATTGCACGTGCAACGACTGGTCATCTGCGGCTGTATCCCAGATACCGAGTATGTCTTCGCGCTTACCCGCAGCAAACCCCACGTCGCTACGCAGTCGCAAATACCCGGGCTCTGCCATAACGTGCTTGCCCTTTTGGTACCGATAGATGGTCTTCGACAGATTGTCGAAGCCCTCAAGCAGAACGTAACTTGGGGTCGCGAGGCCGTTTTCCCGATCTCGTGCAGCCGCACGAGCGGCTGCTGACAAACCTGCCGGGCCGGAGCCAACAATTGCTATTTGATATTGCACTTCCATGAGCGCTCTCCCCAAGCCGACACCCAGTGCCGGCCATAAACTCTAATCATGACAACCCCTGCCGCAGGCTACACACCCTGATTCGTAAGGGCGCACAGTCTCTCGACTCATGTGCAGAAGCCAATCTCTTTCTCTATTGGGCCTGTTGTAACTGCCACGAACCCCCAACAATTTCTATTTTCTATTTCAATACCCTATTCTTACGGCGTTAAACCACTGCCGCACAGCAGGTTCTGACAATGGCTCTCTTCAACGAACTCAAACGTCGTAAAGTTTTTCGCGTCACCAGTCTCTACGCAGTAACCGCGTGGGGTGCGTCGATGGGTGCGGCAGAGTTGTTCCCCACATTCGGCTTGCCCGATGAGTCTGTCCGCTGGTTTGTGATCGGCGCTCTCGGTCTGCTGCCCATAGTCGCGCTGCTCGCCTGGCTCTACGAATTGACCCCAGGTGGTATCGAACGCGACCCCATAGATCGCGCCATCGAAGGCACTCAAGCCGAGATGGTTGTTATGTGGCGCGACAAACGCTGGACTTTCCAACGCACCTTTACCATCGGCCGAGACGAGGCATGCGAGCTGCACCTCCAAGACCCCAAAATTTCTAGACGGCATGCTCGTGTTGTTGCTCAACATGGCACTTGGTACGTCGAAGATTTGGGTAGCAGCAATGGCACCAGCGTCGACGGCGAACGGGTCACTCGCGCCACGCTGACCAACACCGCCCTCATCACGCTGTATGACGGCGGTGACGGCATCCGACTGAACATCAGTGCTGCGAACGGTGAGACAACCATTCTGACCGGCGCACCAGGAAGAGCCGACGCCTGAGCTTATGGCTGCTGGAAACGCGGTGATGTTAGCCGTTGGACCCGTGCGAATAAGAAGGTGGGACGACAGACACATGGGCGTAAGGGCTCCTTCCGCATCAAAGATCATCAGCCAGAACTCGCGCTGACGTATCTCCCAACCCGACTTGCGGGGATCAGGCTTATAGAGGCACGTGCTTTAACTGTTGTTCGTTTGGCAGACTGGCGTCGTTCCCTGACATCACCTGGCGGCGAGCCGCCAGCGCATTGTAGGACTGAAGTGCATCAGTTACAAATTGTAAAATGCAGTTTACGAATTAAACATGATGTAGATTCTCAATGGTGTCACCAATTTAGGTGATTGCGCTCAGCTTGCCGCCCTAGTTGGGAACGCCCAGCGGCGAAACGTCAGCGTCATAATCGACGCCAGAAAAACCAAAGCCGAAGATTCGCAGGAAGTCTGCACGGAAACCGGCAAGATCCGAGAGCTCCATGACATTTTCGGTGTTCACCCGAGGCCAAAGCTCGCGCACAGCGTCCTGCACCTTGTCTGTCAGCTCCCAGTCGTCGTTACGAATGCGCCCGGCCTCGTCGTATTTGCCGTGCATATCGCCATAGAGTTTCTCGCGAAACAGACGATCGATATGCTCAATAACAGACTCATGCACACCCTGGTCTTTCATCACCTTGAACACCAGCGAGGCATACAGCGGCACAACCGGAATAGCAGAACTCGCCTGGGTAACAACGGCCTTCAACGTTGCAACGCGAGCATCGCCATTCACATTCTTGAGGCGATCACGCAGGTCACTGGCCGCGCGGTCCAAATCTTCTTTGGCCTTGCCAAGTGTGCCATGCCAGTAGATTGGCCAGGTCAAATCGCTGCCAATGTAGTTATAGGACACGGTCGAGAAGCCATCGGCCAGCACATCTGCATCGTTCAGCGCATCGACCCAAAACTCCCAGTCTTCACCACCCATAACCGTGACGGTATTAGCGGTCTCTTCTTCGTCAGCAGGCTCAAAGTCTGTTTCGAAGACCTCGCCTTTGTCGACGTTAATTGTTTTCACATGGTGCGTTTCGCCGAGCGGTTTGATAACCGATCGATGCAGCACGCCGGTTTTCGGATGCTGCCGCACAGGCGAGGCAAGGCTGTAAACCAGAAGGTCGATCTGCCCAAGATCTGCTTTGATCAGATCGATAACAGACTGTTTCATCACATCGCCAAACGCATCGCCATCGAGTGTTTTGGCATACAGGCCAGCTGCTTCGGCCTTTGCATCAAAAGCCAGGTTGTTGTACCAACCCGCCGTGCCGGTCTTCTTTTCGCTCGGTGCTTTTTCGAACGACACACCGATCGTCGCCGCACCACAGCCAAACCCGCTGACCACGCGCGATGCAAGGCCATAGCCGCCGGAACACCCCAGTACTAGAACACGCTTTGGTGCATCAGCAATATCGCCACCCGCTTGCACTGTGCTTATTTGCTCGCTGACACTTGCGGCGCAACCCGCCGGATGGGCAGTGGTACAGATAAATCCGCGGATGCGTGGTTTGATAATCATACAGGGTCCTTTAATTTCGCGGCCATGATACCCACGTCAGTGGCGTAACGCATGGTGGCCGTCAAGTCGGGCACCCACGGGCCATCCCGATGCAACTGCACCCTAGCCGTCGCCCCTTCGAGCAATTTGTGGTCTCGGTCACCGTCGCAAGCAATCACGCCAGGCCCCTGAAACAGTACGGGCACTCCAAAGGGTGTCGCGTGCCACGACTCAATTCCAACGGTGCCAAACAGCCCCGGAGACAGTGGCGCGTTGAGTGTTTGTACGCCCTCGTCTGAGGCAGATCGCAAATGGACAACCATACCCTCGTCATCATCCTCACCAATCACTCGCAAGTAACCGCCAATTGGAGACATGCCTACCGCTTCGGGCTCAGCACGCGAGAGAAACAGCTGCGCAATTTTTTCGGCATCAAACGGCAACAGATTACCGGTGTGGTCATGGCGCATGAGAACCGCATCTATTAATGCGATGTCAGTGGTGCCATCCGGCAACTTCAGATGCAGAACTTTAGAACGCTGGGCCAGTGGACTGACACTGCCTCCGGAATGGGTAACTGGAGATCCCGGCGCTGGCAACCGATCTGCTGAGTAGAGACCAGCGACCATGCCTGCAATGGTTGGCTCAGCCAGTAGCGGATAGACGTTATTGGTGCCTGTTGAAAGCGGCACTAATACAACGGCTGCGTATTCAGGATGGCTCTTCTGTTCTCGCAGCAGAGTTCGCACTAGCGCACGGTTAGTGCCATCACCGCCAAGGGACACAAAGCTGCGACAGCCCGCTGATAAATAAGCAGCCAGGCTACGCTCGCTGTCAAGCGCGGTATTTGTCAGCGGGTGATCGATGACATGGACACGCGCACGTAACGGGATCTGTTCCAGCGCGGCAGCCGCTATGCGAAACGGTTCTCGCGTTACAAAAATGTCCGTAACACCCATCGCATCTGCGCCCGTCGCAATACGCGCCACAATGTCGCGCTTGGCCTCGTGGGTCATGGTACTGGCGCGGCCGGCTAAGCGGCGCACGTCTCGCCCCGACATCGGGTTAACGCAGATACCCAGCGCTTTCATGATCGGTCGGCTAGCTTGCGTTGGTAGTGCAAAAACGCGAAACCGAGCGCATGACGCTCGTCTGGCTGAAAAACCTCTTCGCTGACACAGCGCCAGGGAGCCAGGTCAAACTCGGGGAAAAACACGTCTCCCTCAACCTCAACATCCACCTGGGTTACAAACAGCTCATCGGCCAGCGGCAGCGCAGCGGCGTAGAGCGCACTGCCACCACAGACAAAACAGCGGACCCGATCATCGTTGGCGGCCTGCGCCTTACCAAGCGCCAGCGCCTCTTCAACCGAACGGGCAAGCACCACATTATCGAGGCGCTCAGAATCCCCATTCAGATCACCAGACGTGACAATAATATTCAGTCGACCCGGCAATGCACCACCGGTCGACTCATAGGTTCGGCGCCCCATGATTATTGGCATGCCAAGAGTAGTTCGTTTGAAATGACGCAGGTCATTAGGCAGATGCCAGGGTAACTTGTTGTCGCGGCCAATCACTCGGTTACGACTCATTGCCCAGATCATGGCAACGCTTACAGAGCCCGATGCTTCTTTAACTGTTTCAATATCGTTCATTTAAACTAGGGGCTAGACCGCAATGGGCGCCTTGATGCCTGCAGCAGGCGTGTAATTAACGAGCGTAATGTCGTCATAGGTGAAGTCGTTGATCTCGCGAATCGAAGCATTCAGCTGCAGCGTTGGCAACGACTGCGGCGACCGCGCCAGCTGTCGATCGGTCTGCTCGAGGTGGTTCGAATACAGATGTGCGTCCCCAAGGGTGTGGACAAAATCGCCCAGCTTTAAATCGCAGACCTGAGCAACCATCATGGTCAACAGAGCGTAGGAGGCAATATTAAATGGCACGCCCAGAAAGACGTCAGCACTGCGCTGATACAGCTGGCAACTCAGCTTGCCATCTGCCACATAGAACTGAAACATGGTGTGGCAAGGCGGCAACGCCATGTCGTCCACTTCAGCCACATTCCATGCGCTAACTATGTGCCGACGTGAATCGGGGTTGGTGCGAATGCTCTCAATGACATTGGCAATCTGATCGACGCGTTCGCCACTGGGTGTCGGCCAAGAGCGCCACTGAGAACCGTACACCGGGCCGAGGTCACCGTTTTCATCCGCCCACTCATCCCAGATGTGCACGTTGTGCTCACGCAGATAGCCGATGTTAGTCGCACCCTGCAAGAACCACAGGAGCTCATGCACAATGCCCTTCATGAACACCTTTTTGGTAGTTACCAATGGGAAGCCTGCGTTCAGATCGAAACGCATCTGGTGACCAAACAGGCTATAAGTACCCGTACCGGTGCGGTCGGACTTGTAAGTGCCTGATTCGCGAATAGTGCGCATCAGATCGAGATATTGTTTCATGCTGAACCCTGTAGCGGCTGGGCGCGGCTGCGCAGCAGCAGCACAATACCAGCGATAACCATGGGTATCGACAGCAGCTGCCCCATCGACAGCCAGTCGAAGGCGACAAAGCCAATGCCAAAGTCAGGTTGACGGAAGAATTCGGTGCTAAACCGGAAGACGCCGTAGCCCATCAGAAACAGGCCGGTGATCGCACCGCGCCGGCGCGGCTGGCTAGCGAACCACCACAGCAACAAGAACATCAACAAGCCTTCGGTAAACGCCTGATAAAGCGGCGACGGATGACGGGTGACCAGCTCCCATTGCCCCGTGCAGGTGAGGCTGAGATTTCTTACGGCATCGCAGGGGTAGTAAAAGCCGAGTGGCGAATCCGTGATCCGACCAGGAAGCTCGGTGTTAATGAAATTAGCAATCCGACCAAAACCAAGTCCCGGCGGGCACAGAGGCACCATAAAGTCTGCTACCTGCAGGAAACTGCGCCCCGTGTGGCGTCCGTATAGGAAAAATCCGACCACTACGCCCAATAATCCGCCGTGAAATGACATGCCGCCATCCCAAACCCGAAACAGCCACAGCGGGTCTTCCAAAAAGCGCTCAAAGCCATAAAAGAACACAAACCCAAGACGCCCGCCAAGCACAGCGCCAAGGGCGCCATAAAACACAATATCGCCCACTTCGTCCTTCGACCACGCCTCGCCAGCGGCTGACAGCTTGGCGGCACGCCGCCGCCCCAACCACCAGCACAATGCAAAGCCGGCCAGATAGGACAGCCCATACCAACGAATGGCGAAGGGCCCCAGACTAACAATTACATTTTCCATTAGTGGGTAGTACATGGGCGCTTTGCCTCCCGGCAGGCTAAACTGCAACGCTTGTCATCATGCGGTACGCAGTTGTGTGCTTGATCTTGTTATCGTTTCAACCCGATGCGCCACAACCCCTGGTTGTAGCCGCCAATCGCGATGAATTCTACGCGCGCCCAGCACGCGGCGCACACTACTGGCCAGATAACCCGGACATATTTGCTGGCAGGGATTTAACCGCCGGGGGAACCTGGCTGGGCACCACCCGATCTGGCCGATTTGCGGCACTGACCAATTTCTCGGCGGGCGATCCAGTACGCGATCACCCCCAGTCCCGCGGAGCACTCGTTGCCGACTTTCTGGCATCCCAATGCAGCGCACAAGACTATGTCGCTAACCTGCAGGGCGAACAGTACGCTGGCTTCAACCTGCTCGTGTTTGATGGTCGAGCGTTGTGCTACACCAACAACAAAGGCTTCGACAACGAAACCCTTGCACCCGGAAACTATGGCCTTAGTAACGCTGAGCTGAATTCGGCATGGCCAAAGGCCGTGGATGGTGCTGTGGCGCTGGGCGAGCTTGTGAGTGCCAACCCGCAAACGAGTCCAAGCAGCAACCAAGCAAGCATTCCTGCCCTGCTTGATATTCTAGGCAACAGCACACCCCCAGCTGACGATCGAATTCCCGACCGACAGCACATGCGCACGATGCCGATCGAGTCGCGACGGGCCCTGGCTGCCCGATTTATTGCAGGCGATGATTACGGAACCCGAGCGATGACATTGCTACGCTTCTCAAGCCAACACACTGACGTCTACGAACAGCAAATCGGTCCTCACGGCAAGCGCCGCGAAGCTGTGTTTGCACGCGTTCCTAGAATTGTTGCTGCGGCCAAATAAGCGGCAAAAAATTGCGTATCTGCACCTACAACTGCATGAATCTGTTTGCCTGGACTGCGGAGCCTCGGGAACCCATTAACCCGGCCAAACCTCAGCGAGAGGTCAACGCACTCGCAAAAACCATCAACTGGGTCGAAGCAGATTTGATCTGCATGCAGGAAGTAGGATCACTAACCGCACTACAAGACGTTAACAGTTTGCTGAAGCAGCCCTTTCCCTACGTCAAACTTTCTGAGACCAACAGCGATCGGGGCATCCACCTCGGCTTCATGAGCCGCTTCCCCTTCAGCCTGCATACCCACCGCGATCTGCCATTATTAGACGAGGCTATGCAGCCCATTACCGACCTCCAAGGGCCTAGCGCTACGCAGCTGACAGCGTTAAAGCTACAACGAGACATCGCAATTGCAGAATTGCAGATCGACGGCCAGCCACCGGTGTTTGCCGCCAACGTGCATTTGAAATCGGCGGGCAAGCGCTCGTGGCAAACACTCTCCCCCCTAACGGTCCGCACGGCCGAGGCCCGGGTGCTGGCACAGGTCATCACCCATTTTCAGCAACAACACCCAGCGAGTCCGTTGCTAGTCATGGGCGACTTCAATGACAACGCCACCAGTACCGCATTTGCGGCTCTGGAGCACCTGCCCGGTGGTGCACTGTTTGACCCGCTGATGCGCGAGCTGGTGCCAGTAAACCCACGCATAAGCACCTACTGGCCAAAACGCCGAACCCGCATCGACCGAATACTGTTAAACAAAGCCGCCAAAGCCACTTATCGCCTGGGCAGTATTAGACTCTGGGGCAACAAACGCGCAGAAATCGCGTCTGACCATTTTCCACTTAGCATCGAGCTGCGCTTAGCAACCCCAATGGAGCAAACGCTATGAAACTGCTGAACACTGTCTTCCAAGGCTCGGGACAATTCGCCACCGCCGCTCTTCTGGCTCTTCCGGTTATGTTGACTCTCACCAATTGCAGCTACGACTCCGCAAGCTCAAGCACCGTGCTACGTAGCTTAGATACGACGGCGACAGCCACAAAGATCATTAAAGTTGAAGACAACTACCACGGCACTGTAGTAACCGATCCCTATCGTTGGCTCGAAGATGATGTGCGGGAAAGTAGCGAGGTTGCCCGCTTTGTCACAACGCAAAATGCCCAAAGCAGCAGCTACCTTAAGGCTTTGCCGGGTCGAGCTGGCATCGAAGAGCGAATGACCCGCCTGTGGAACTACGCCAAGAGTTCCACGCCCAGCAAGGTAGGCGGTCGCTATTGGTATAGCCACAACGACGGCCTGGCGAATCAAAGTCGTGTCATGGCAACCGCACAAGCCAGCGTCGCGGGCGACGTAATGCTCGATCCAAATCGTTGGTCGGAGGATGGCACCGTCGCGCTGGCGGGTTACTGGCCAGACCCTTCCGGCCGCTACGTCGCCTACACCGTGCAGGACGGTGGCACCGACTGGCGCATTGCTCGAGTTCGCGACCTGCGCACCGGACGAGATGTTGACGACGAACTCCGCTGGTTGAAATTCACCGGCATTGATTGGTCCGCAGACGGCAGTGGCTTTTACTACAGCCGCTACCCAGAACCCGATGAATCGCTGAAGTTTCAATCTACTAACCTCAACAAGGCGGTCTACTTCCATACACTTGGCGACGCGCAAGCGAACGACGAACTGGTTTATGAAGATTCAACAAACCCCGAACGCGGTTTTTTCCCCTCGCTGACAACTGACGGCAGCTTCCTGATTATCGTGTCATCAATAGGTACTGACGACCGTTACGAGTTGTTTGTCGAAGATCTGCGACCGGCTAACAAAGTCCGCAAGCTCCGAAAAATCGTCAGCGGCTTCGAGCACGACTACAGTCTAATCGGCAACAAAGGTGGGATTCTGTATTTCCGCTCTAACAAAGATGCCCCTCTGGGCGCCGTGCTGGCATTTGATCTCGACGCAGCTGAAACGCCATCACCCGTTGTTGTTGTCGCCGAGCGCAAAGACACGCTGCAAGGCGGCTCACTGATCGGCAACACACTCGTTCTAAGCTACTTGGTTGACGCCGCCTCGCAGGTCACGCTGGTCGACACCAATGACAACACCAGCCAGCCCCTCGTATTACCTGGCATCGGCAGCGTCAGTGGGTTTCCAAATAGCGTCGACAGCACAGAAACCTTCTATAGCTTCTCAAGCATGACAACCCCGTCATCAACGTTTCGTCTCGACGTGGCAACCGGCAAGTCCACACTCATCAGACAACCTAAGTTGGCATTCGACCCTGAGGACTACAACGTTCGCCAAACCTTTTACACCTCCAAAGACGGCACCCGGGTACCCCTCTACATAGCGGCCAAGAAGACCACCCGCTTAAAGAATGCCCCAACCCTGCTGTACGGCTACGGCGGTTTCAACGTCTCCCTTAAGCCAGGGTTCTCAGTCACCCAACTGGCCTGGATGGAATTGGGGGGCGTTTACGCCCAGGCGAATTTACGCGGTGGCGGCGAATACGGCGAAGCCTGGCACAAGGCGGGCACCAAGTTGCAGAAGCAAAACGTGTTTGATGATTTTATCGCGGCCGCAGAGCATCTGATTCAAGAAGGTGTCACCTCGCCCAAAAAACTCGGCATTCACGGGCGTAGCAACGGTGGCCTGCTGGTAGGTGCTGTGGTCAATCAACGCCCCGATCTGTTCGGTGCAGCGCTCCCGGGCGTTGGCGTTATGGACATGCTGCGCTTTCATCGTTTTACCGCGGGCCGGTTCTGGACCGACGACTATGGTTCAGCTGATAACCCAGAAGAATTCAAAGCACTGCTCGCTTATTCGCCCTACCACAACATCACTGACGGCAAGACCTACCCGCCCGTGCTAGTCACTACCGCTGACACCGACGACCGTGTCGTACCTGGCCACAGTTTTAAGTACGCGGCACGCCTACAGGCCGCAGACACGGGAGACGCACCCGCGCTGTTGCGCATCGAGACCCGTTCAGGCCATGGCGCGGGAAAACCCACCAGCAAGCGTATCGCTGAGTTCGCAGACATGTGGGCGTTTCTCGCTTTCCACCTTGATTTGCAGATCGCAGACCAGTAACTCCGCGAAGCCTCTGGCGACTACGCGCAGAGGCCACCATCAATGATCATCTCGGTGCCTGTCATATAGGATGATTCGTCGCTGGCCAAAAATAGTACGCCGTTAGCCACATCATCCGGCTGACCCAGAATACCGTTGGGCACCGACTCAGCCATCGCATCTAGGTCTACCCGGTTCTGCCCGTCCTCATAAAAATCCGGATTTACCTTATCCCAAATTGGCGTGTTGATAATTCCTGGGTGCACCGAGTTCACTCGTACGCCCCATCTATTTTGCGCGCACTCAAGCGCCACGCCTTTAGTGAGAAGCCGGACACCGCCTTTTGTTGCGTTGTAGGCCGCAAGGTTAGCCGCGCCTTTCATACCGGCTACTGAGGAGATGTTAATAATAGAACCGCCACCGGAATCTCGAATAGCCGGAATCGAATGTTTCAATCCGAGGAATACGCCATCCAGATTAATGGCCTGCTGCCGCTGCCAGTCGGCAAGCGCCATATCGACAATGCTGCCACCAATGCCAATGCCCGCATTGTTAACAAGAATATCCAGCCGAGCATACTTTTCCATCGTTGCCGCAAGCACATCTTGCCAAGCCGGCTCACTGGTCACGTCGTGTTTAATAAAGAGAGCATCACCGCCAGCCGCGTTGATTGCAGCAACAGCCTCACTGCCAGCGCCCACTTCAATGTCAGTGACAACAACGGCAGCACCTTCTGCGGCAAGACGATGCGCGCAACTAAGCCCAATTCCCGAGGCACCCCCGGTAACAATCGCTACTTTCCCTGAAACTCTACCGACTGCTTTGTCGACGCCCTGACTCTGAATCATCTCTGCCATCTCCACTGTCTCTATGATCTGAGAGTGTGCCAAAGATTGAGCTACTTCGCCCCTCGAGTCTTGGTGTCAGCGTTCTGTTCTTGCTGAATTCGCTGATAGATTTCTTCACGATGCACAACCACATCGCGCGGCGCATCAACACCAATCCGCACTTGATTGCCATTTACGCCGAACACAGTCACTACAACGTCTTCGCCAATGCGAACACGTTCACCGGTCTTCCTGGTTAGTATGAGCATGTTCGTCTCCTCGAGGGCGTGTATTACACGGGGGCCCTGATCTATGGACTAGCCGAGGTTAGCTACGTGATAGTTAAAACGAAAATAACAACAAATAACCAGAAGAAATAGACCTCAGCCCCACTTAGAACACTCAAGCATTAAATCCATGTAAACAACTCAATAGCAATTGGAGACTTGCTTACCGTTCACTCAAGAAACGGCCCAGAACAGTGCGGCAAGATGCTGACGACCGTTAAACGGGTGAAGCACTGCGTGTTTGTCTTGGTAGACAAAACCAAACGACTGCTTAACGCCATTATCTTGCAGCAACTGCGTCGCCTCTGGCTCATAGACAATCGGCTCAAAAGCCGTTGGCAGAGACTTCGCTACCAGCTGACGCCGGTAGCGCTCAAGGTCTTCAAACTGATACTGCGCTCGCAAGGCTCGATGACGATCACCTCTCGAAGCACTCGCCTCTTTCAGCGCCCCAGGTGGTGGTGCAGGTGGTGGTGCAGGTTCGCGACAAGGTAGCTCACCCCAGCGTATCCGCAATCTGCCTGGGTGCGCTGCAGACAATCGTTCAAGCTCGCGCAGTGCCATCGCCGATTGCGCGCAGGTCGAATTTACTCCCGCGACAATCTCCAACCGGCCCGCTTGCGCCGCTTGCCGCATGTCATGAAAGACAGCAGCTTTGTTGGCTTCACCCGCTGCATTTCTTTCGAGCTCCACAACCGAGGGCAAAGAATTACCAATATCGACAAGGGCAACCGCCGCTTTGTCACGCCGCGCAATCAATCGATTCCGAATAGTTGGTAAATGTTCGCGGCCAAAGAAATACTCTCCATCCACGACGTAACCAGGCACACCGTAAACACCAGCGTCAAACACAGCGGCCTGCTGCTCATCATGAGTCTGCCCGCCAGCTGACGACGCCCACTCAAGAAAGCCGGCGCTGGCAACACCAGCCTGCTCGATACAACGAATCACTGTTTGCTCGTCTTCAACGTCGAGCTCACGAATCCAAAACGGCGGATACACAGCATCGATAAACTTTCGTAACTCTGCCATACCCGCGCGCTTCACCCACAAAAACGCAATGTGAATCAGCCGGGTATCCCATATTTTTTCAGTGCCACGCAACGCATAACCGTATGCCGCCGCGTAGCGCCTTGCATCCATATAGGCATACCGCACTCCGCCCCATTGCTCCGCACTGCGATTTGACTGCGCGACTTTGCCACTGTTGTCGAGTTTTGCAGAGCCCAGATAGGATGGAATATCGAGCGTGAGCGGACGCCAGTCGATTTCGATTCCGAGTTCGTCTGCCAGAGCCCAGGTTGGGTCTTTGGCGATAAAGGCGTAAGGGCTTTTGATATCAATGTAGACAATCAGCGGTTTATCGCTGGCCAATGGCTCAAATTCGCTCAAACTTGTTTCTCTCATCTATAGGATGCTGGAAGCGTGTCGCTTGCGGCAACTATATCAGTACGGTGAGTGGGCACTACTCGCCCAAGCCCAGCCCGCAACAACTGCTCACGCATATAGAACTGAATTTCTTCCGCATCGGCCATGGTAAGAACTGCAGCAAGCCAGTGCTTCGACTGACGCAACGACACGTTGCGCACTACCCATTTAATGCGCGGAAGGTTAATCGCGTTCATCGATAGAACGTCATACCCCATACCCACTAGCAACACCGCACCAACGGGCGTGCCCGCGAGTTCGCCACAAATTCCCAGCGGGGTTTCTGCCGCATGGCTTCGCAGAGCAACTTCATTCAAAGCCTGAATAACGGCCGGATGCAGATCTTGATATAGATCTGCCACACGCGGGTTATTACGATCGACGGCTAACATGTACTGCGTAAGGTCATTACTTCCGACCGCAAGGAAGTCAACCTTACTGGCGATTTCACGAGCCTGGTAAACAGCCGCCGGCACTTCGATCATCACGCCAACCTGTGGGCGCTTAACCTTAAATCCTTCCTCGAGAACCTCGGCGTATGCACGGGCTACCAGCGTGGTCGCCTCTTCAACTTCCCCCATGCTGCTGATCATTGGCAACATAATACGCAGCACGCCTTCGAGTCCGGCGTTTGCTTTGATCATCGCCCGGGCCTGCACCAGAAATATTTCCGGGTGATCTAAAGTGACCCGGATGCCACGCCAACCAAGGAAGGGATTTTCTTCACTTATCGGAAAGTACGACAGCGATTTATCACCACCAATATCCAAAGTGCGCATGGTCACGGGTCGAGGTTCAAAGGCAACCATGTGCCCGCGATAGATAACACGCTGCTCCTCTTCCGTTGGAAAACGCTGCTGGGTCATAAACGGAATTTCGGTGCGAAACAAACCGATACCCTGCGCGCCCATATCGAGCGACCGGGTAATATCACTCGACAAGCCAATGTTCACCCACAACCGCACGTCATGGCCATCTTGCGTCACGCTCGGCAGATCACGGAGCGCTTCCAGCTCAACTGCAAACTCCCGCTCCTGGGTCATCAAATCGAGGTAACTGCTCTGCACTTCGGCTGAGGGATTAGCCACTACCTCGCCATAAAAGCCATCTACGATCAGCGTTTGGCCATCAAGCCCATGAATGGGTAAATCCACCGCACCCATCACTGTCGGCACGCCCAGGCTGCGGGCGAGAATAGAGACATGGGAATTACCCGAACCTTTCATCGAGACAATGCCTGCGAGTCGGTCAGCGGGGAACTCAGCTAACATACCCGCAGAAATTTCTTCACCAATCACAATGCTTGCTGCAGGAAAGTGGACTTTTTGCCGGCGAATATCCTGCAGGTACGCAAGTACTCTCTGCCCCAACTCGCGCACATCCGCTCCGCGCTCGCGCAGGTAAGAGTCTTCCATCTCATCAAAGCGCCGAACATGATCGACAATGACTCGTCGAAGCGCGCCTTGCGCCCACTGACCGCGACGTATTAACGCGCGCACATCATTACCAAGTGCTGCATCGTCGAGCATGTGCAGATAGGCGTCGAATAGTGCCCGCTCTTCACGCGGCAGACTTTCAGGTAATCGTTGGCCAAGCCGTTCGATGTCGTCTCGAACCGAACTCAGCGCACGGTCAAACACCATGAGTTCTACGGTAACGTCTTCTGCCTCGCGGTCTGGCACACGATCAAGGTTTGCAGGAGGCTGTAAAACCACCACCTGTCCCAGAGCAACTCCAGGCGCACCGGGCACACCGCGGTAACGACTGTCGCGCTCATCCCCGTCGGGCGATTCGCCACCAAACAGGCCGCGAATCGCACCAGTTGCCTGAGCATGAGCAATAACACCGGCTAACTGAGCAGACAGAGTCACCAAAAAAGCTTCTTCAGCATCGTCAAAGCGCCGAACTTCACGCTGCTGCACTACAAGCACACCAAGCACTCGACGCTGGTGAATAACGGGCACCCCAAGAAACGCATGAAAAGGCTCTTCGCCAATCTCGGGCAACAACAAAAATTTGGGGTGGGTTGTCGCGTCCTGCAGATTGAGGGGCTCCGCACGCTTAGCCACCCAAGAGACCAAGCCCTCATCCTCGCCCAATTCAAGGCTGCCAATCACATCGTGATTTAGACCAACGTTCGCCGCAAAACGAAACCGATTGCTCAGCGCTAGATTAGCGCGGTTTGCGTTATTGGGATTGTTCGATACGCTACCTGTGTCTTTCAGATAAACCGAGCACACCTCGGTGCCAATCGCATCACGAACTTCTCGAACGATAAGGTCAAGCGCCTCACGAAAGTTAGTGGCGTCGTTAACATGCTGAACAATACTTCGAAGGGCGTTCAGCACAGAGACTAGCCGCCGCCGTGATCAACAGGCAACTTGGTCGCCAGCTGCTTCAAAGCCCGACGGTAAACGTCACGCTTGAAGTCGATCACTTTGTTTACAGGGTACCAGTAGCTCACCCATTCAAATCCGTCAAACTCGGGCTTGGCGCACCTATCGAAGCGAATCAATTCATCATTGTCAGCGATCATCTCAAGCAAAAACCATTTTTGTTTTTGACCTTTGAAGGCTACGGGCTCACGCCTGCCGTCTTTACCACCACGCTTTCGAGAAACGGCTGCGCCGTTTGAGTGATCAGCACTGGACCGCCGATGATCCCGACGCATGTGCACCGGCAACTGATAACGTAGCCAACCGTCGGTGCACGCAAGCACCTTCACGTCGACGGCTTTCAGCCCCACCTCTTCTTCTAGCTCGCGAAACAAGGCCTGCTCAGGCTTTTCGCCTTGCTGCATGCCGCCCTGAGGGAACTGCCAAGCGTCGTGGCCACCGACTCGGCGGGCCCACAGCACCTGCCCCAACCGATTAGCAACCACAATACCAACGTTGGGCCTGTAGCCATCTGCGTCAATCATGTTCTTTATAGGTGCCCGACTCACATTGAGTGCTCATATCTCGAGCACCTAATCTCGGCCAGCAGCACACAAACCTTTGAATAAGCATTGATTGAACATCAATCGACGAGGAAATACCAACAACTCAGGTACCGAGACTCAGGCAACTGTGCGTGGGTTGGGTGGTCTGCAGGCAATCCGCCTTCGGCGACCACGCGCAAGTGCCGATGCTCACCCCGCGCCGCAGCCCGGACCATCGCAAGATGAGCAAGGCGATCGAGATGCATGGAACAGGAACAACTCACCAGCATGCCGCCTGGCTCGATGATCTGAAGCGCCTGCCGGGTGAGAGCCCGGTACTTGGTGGTGCCTTTATTAATGTCTTTTTTGCGCTTAATCAGTGCCGGTGGGTCCAGCACGACCAGATCCCAGCGGCGCTTCTCTTCAGCCGCTGTGGTCAAGAACGCCTCCACTTTTGCCTGCTGCAACTCGACCGAAAAATCGCCCTGCTCGACGGTTGCGCCCGCTGCTTCAAGCGCAGGCGCCGAACTGTCGACGCAGAGAACTGAAGCCGCTCCGGCATTTGCCGCCTGAATACCCCAACCACCCGCGTAACTGTAGAGATCTAGCACGCGCTGGCCTTTGAACCATCTAGCCGCTTGGGCGCGATTATCTCGTTGATCGTAATACCAGCCCGTTTTCTGCGCGTTGCCGGGCAAGACAAAATCGACGCCATTTTCGCGCGCTAGTCTGGGACGCTCTGGCTGCTCGCCCGAGATAGGGCCCGGCAAACCTTCGAGCTTGCGTACTGTGGATGCGTCATCAAAATGAATCGCCTTAGGCGACAACAATGACTGCAGCGTCGCACGAATATCGTCGCGCCGACCTTCCATACCCCAGGTTGACACCTGCACAACCAGCTCATCGCCAAACCGGTCAATCACCAGACCCGGCAGATCATCGCCCTCGGCAAACACCAGTCGATAAAATGGCTCTGAAAACGCCCGCTCTCGCCAGGCCAACGCCTTGGCAATCCGGGTTTCGATCAGCCCATCGAGCTCAACACTGCCACGCGCCAGTAAGCGCACGCTAACCAGACTGCCCGGGCTTGCATAGCCGCTGCCAAGGCGATTGCCGGACGCAGTAAGCACGGCGACCTCAATGCCAGGCTCTAGCCCTTTAAGCGGCGAGCGCTCGACATCAATTTCATTGCTGTACACCCACGGATGACCGCGGCTAAGACGGCGCTCGGCCGATTTTTTAAGGTAGAGTTCATGCATAGAGCCCAGTGTAGAGGAAGCGGAGCATTACGGTGGATATTCTCGACCCATCCGGCAGAAATCAGTTAGGCGACGAGACCAGTCCTTACCTGCTGCAACATAAAGATAACCCAGTTCATTGGCATCCGTGGGGGGACGCAGCACTCGAGCACGCGCGTACCAACGGCAAACCGATACTGTTGAGCATCGGCTATTCGGCGTGCCATTGGTGTCATGTCATGGCCCACGAAAGCTTCGAAGACCCAGCCACCGCGGTCGTTATGAACGAACTCTTTGTCAACATAAAGGTTGATCGGGAAGAACGTCCGGACATCGACAAAACCTATCAGCTCGCTCATCAGTTGCTGACCCAGAAGTCTGGTGGCTGGCCGTTGACCGTGTTTCTCGATCCACAGACCCATGTGCCATTTTTTGCAGGCACCTACTTCCCGAAGACAGCAAGCTATCAACTGCCCGGCTTTGCGGACCTGCTGCGCCGGGTTAGTGAGGCTTTTACAACCCAAAGTGATGAACTGCAGGAGCAAGGAACGAAAATCCGCCAGGTGCTCGATAGCCTGCAGGATGTCAATCCGGCGGCTCAGGGCAAGACAGTCGACTATCCCAACATCATCTCAGCTGCTCGAGAGCAGTTGACCGGGCAATACGACGCAACCTCCGGCGGGTTTGGCCAAACGCCAAAATTCCCCAACACAACGCTTGTCGAGTTCCTGTTCGAGCAGTGGTCCTATAGCGACAAGCGCGATCGGGAAGCGCTGGAAATGGTAATGACAACTCTCACCCAGATCGCACGTGGCGGCATCTACGACCAACTCGGCGGTGGCTTTTGTCGTTACGCAACCGACAAAGCCTGGATGGTGCCGCACTTCGAAAAAATGCTCTACGACAACGGCGCCTTGCTGTCACTTTATGCCAATGCATTACGCATCGGCCCAGATCAGCTATTCGAAGACGTTGTCACTGATACTGTGGATTGGCTCACCAAAACCATGGCAAGCCCCGAAGGTGGGTTTTACGCCGCTCAAGACGCGGATTCAGACGGCGAAGAAGGCAAGTACTACGTCTGGAAGAAGCAGGCCGTCAAACGCTTGCTCACTGAAGACGAGTATTTGCTGGTGGAGACTCTATTTGGCTTGGACAAACCGGCAAACTTTGAAGGTAAGTGGAACCTGCACCGTCGCGAATCCTGGCGCAGTGTCACCGAGCGCATCATTCTGGAGGATGGCGTCAACCCCCGAGAGCTCTGGCTGGGTGCAAAACAAAAGCTGCTGCAGGAGCGCGCAGAACGCACCCCACCTGCGCTAGACGATAAAATACTGGCGAGTTGGAATGGGCTTGCGATTGACGGCCTGGCCAATGCCGGTATGGCCATGGGACGACCCGATTGGATCGCCCAGGCGCAGTCAGCAATGGATTTTGTTCGCACTTATATGATGCAAGGCGGACGCCTGTATGCCACCTGGAAAGCAGGCACCGCAAAACACCAGGCCTACCTCGATGACTACGCCTATTGTCTACGCGCACTAGTCACGCTGCTCCAAGCTGAATGGCGAGATCAGGATATCGCCTTTGCTATAGAGCTTGCTGATTCTGTAATCGAGTTATTCTCAGCTGAAAACGGCGGGTTTTACTTCACCGCACACGATCACGAACAACTCATACACCGAGCCATGCCGACCGTCGATGAAACCATTGCCAGCGGCAACTCAGTGCTGGGTGCCGCCCTCACAGACCTTGGGCATTTGCTGGCCGACCTGCGATATCTGGAAGCAGCAAGCGGTATTTTGCGTTGGGCTGCACCCTTTGCAGAACGTTACCCCGCCGGACACTGCTCGCTCTTAACGTTGGCCGCTCGACATACCGAAGATCAGCAGCAGATTGTGCTGCACGGGCCCACAGACCCTGACTGGATAGCCGCCTGCCGCGAGGGCTTCAAGCCCAATCGGCGAGTATTTGCCATCAGCCATAACAGCAAGATCAGTACCGTTCCCGCTTATCTACCCAGAATGGTCAGTGCGGAAAAGCGCGATCAGGTTACCGCATACATCTGCACCGGCATGAGCTGTTCCGCGCCAATCACAAGTCTCGACGAATTGCGCGAGCAGCTCAGGTAGCCAGAGCCTGTATCAGAGGCTGTTGAGCTCTTTAGCCTGCGCTCCAGATTAGATCAAGATCGCGAGCGGCCTTTACGTCGTCCAAGCGCCGAACTGGCAAGCTGTGAGGTGCACTTTTCACGGTGTCTGCATCCGTGTGCGCCTCTTTGCGCACGGCAATCATCGCATCGATGTAGGCATCGAGCTCCGCACGGGTTTCGGTCTCAGTGGGCTCAATGAGAAAACACTCGGGTATCAGCAATGGGAAATAAGTAGTCGGCGAGTGTACGCCGTGATCTAACAGACGCTTTGCCATATCCATGGCGTTGACGTTCAGCGCCTTGGCTTCTTCCGAATAGCTGATAATAAATTCATGACTGGCCCGACGCTCGGGATAAGCCAGCTTGAAGCCCTCCTGACCAAGCCGCGACGCCATGTAGTTGGCGTTCAAGGTGGCAAACTCGGCCACTCGACGCAGACCGTCTCTACCAAGCAGTAACGCATAGGACAACGCCCTCACCAAAATACCGGTATTGCCCATAAACGCTGACAAGCGTCCAATCGTTTGTGGCAAATCCTGCTCATCAACCCAGACAAACTTCTGCCCCTTACCATCAACTGCATCACCGGATGGCGGGGGCGCTCCTGCGGTGTGAGCTAGCCCCGCCATAGGCACAGGCAAGAATGGCAACAGACGCTCGCCTACAGCAACCGGACCGGCGCCAGGGCCACCGCCGCCGTGCGGCGTGGCAAATGTTTTGTGGAGATTCATGTGCAGCACATCGAAGCCCATATCGCCGGGCCGCACTCGACCGAGGATGGCGTTAAGATTAGCGCCATCGTAATAAAGCAGACCACCTGCTTCATGGACAATTTTTGCGATCTCTTCAATTTGCCGCTCAAAAACGCCGCAAGTGCTCGGGTTAGTCATCATCAAACCAGCGGTTTGTGGACCAACAGCTGCGCGTAAATCTTCGATGTCGACATCGCCGCTCGCGTCGACCTTAACTTCGCGAACCTTATAACCACACATCACCGCCGTTGCCGGATTAGTGCCATGCGCCGCGGTAGGAACAATGATTTCCTGGCGCGCATCGTCATCGCGACTCTCGTGATACGCGCGAATCATAGCAACCCCGGCAAACTCTCCCTGAGCTCCGGCCATCGGCGCAAGGCTTACGCCTTTCATACCAGTGACATCACAGAGTATTTCCTGCAATTCATAAAGACACGAAAGAATGCCCTGACTGGCGTGGGATGGTGTCAACGGGTGACGATTCTGAAAACCCGGCAGACTGGCCGCACGATGTGCGCCGCGCGGGTTGTATTTCATAGTGCAGGAACCCAGTGGATAGAACTGGGTATCAATTGAAAAATTCTTTTGCGAGAGACGCGTGAAATGCCGCACCACTTGCAACTCAGAAGCTTCAGGCAAACCCAAAGGGGTCGCACGCAGGGTAGAGGCTGGCAGCGCGCAGTCATAGGAATCCGCCGTGGCGTCGGGCATTTGCGCCGTTGCGCTTCGACCCGGCGCACTTATCTCAAATATCGTTGGTTCGGTTGTATCTTTCATGCTGCATCATCCAACAGCGCGCCAAGCGCTCGCGCATAATTTTCAATTTCTGCGGGTGTACGCTTTTCGGTCGCACAGACCAACAGCGCATTTTGCATATCGGGGAAGTAGTCCCCAAGCGGCAACCCTGCGTGAATGCCCTGCCGCAACAGATCATCAACCACAGACTCAGCAGAGCGCGGCAAGCGAATAACAAATTCGTTGAAAAACGCACCTTCAACCACCGGATCAACTCCTGGCACCGCGCAAAGCGCATTCTTCAGCTGGAGCGCATTGTGGTGACACTGCTGCGCCACCTGATGCAGGCCGCGATCACCCAGCAAGCTCAAATAAATTGTGCCAGCGGTCACCAATAAACCCTGGTTAGTACAAATATTCGACGTCGCCTTGGCGCGTCGAATGTGTTGCTCGCGAGCTTGCAGTGTCAGGGCGTAACCCGTCTTACCGTCCAGATCTACCGTGCGGCCAATAATTCGACCCGGCATCTGCCGAACATACTTGGTGTTGGTGCACATAAAGCCAAACGACGGACCGCCAGAGGCCATGGGTATTCCAAAGGGTTGCCCATCGCCACACACAATATCGGCGCCCCACTCACCGGGCGGCTTGAGCATCGCCAGAGACAACGGGTTCGCCACCGCAATCAACAACACTTCGTTGGCCTGGGCCCAATCGGCTAACGCATCAACGTCTTCTAATGTGCCAAAAAAGTTTGGCTGTTGAACAACCAATGCAGCGCAGTCGCCCGCCCAATCGGCCAGCGACGCGTGATCGAGTCGACCGTCTGCTGCCATTGGCAAAATGCGCACGTCGATATCCTGATTGCGCACAATGTTGGTGGCTGCACGGCGATACAGTGGATGCACGGTCTCTGGCACCAAAACGCGCTTGGCTGGCGCCTTACGGTTCGCCCGCACCGCCATAAGAATGGCCTCCGCCAAACCAGACGCGCCGTCATACACAGAGGCGTTAGATACTTCCATGCCCGTCAACTTTGCCAGCATGGTTTGGTATTCGTAAATGAGCTGCAGCGTACCCTGACTGGCTTCAGCCTGGTAAGGCGTGTACGCCGTCATGAATTCACCCCGTGCAGTTATGTCCCAAACAGCAGCCGGAATATGGTGATCGTAACTGCCGGCCCCAACAAAACAGACACCCGCGTCATCCTGCTGAGCCCGCTCGGAGAGCTTTGCGAGCATAGCCATCTCAGAAACCCCCGCCGGTACGTTGTGCAAACCATCGACTTGCAAATGGGCAGGAATTTCGTCGAACAAATCATCGATGCTGCTGGCACCAATAACGCCGAGCATAGATTCAATCTCGGCCTCGGTATGAGGAATAAACGGCATGACTACGGGTGCTCGACAGAAAAAAGTATCGGTAAAAAAACGACTCGAAAAATAACCGGGCGGCTAGCGATCAGTGCGCTTCGTCGTTGCACAACTCAACGTAGTCGGCTGCCGACAGCAACTCTTCGAGTTGGGGCGCATCGAGCGGGCGCAGTTTGAAAAACCAGCCTTCGCCAAACGGATCGGTGTTCACCAGCTCTGGCTGCTCTTCGAGCGCCGAATTGATCGCGATGACATTGCCATCGATCGGCGAATAGATGTCAGACGCCGCTTTGACAGACTCAACAACGCCGGCCTCAGTGGCCGCCAGCAAATCCACATCGAGTTCCGGCAACTCCACAAAAACCACATCACCCAACGCATCCTGTGCATGGTCGGTAATACCAATGGTTACAGTGCCGTCTTCTTCAAGGCGGGCCCACTCATGGGTGGCTACGTAGCGCAGCTCATTAGGCGTTTCACTCATCTGAAATTAGCTCTTTTCTTTAGGTTGCAAGTTTGTGCGGCAGACAATTCGCAGATCGCGAAAAGTATATGGTTTGAAGGGTACCAAGTGCTTCGCCGGACCGTTAAAGAGGTTTGTAAACTTGAGTACCGTTTCGCACAAAGGGCGCTTTCACCAACTCAATTTCGAACTGCTTTTTGCGAATTTCGACAGTGGCTTTCCCAGCCGCCGCCAAGGGCACTCGAGCAAAGGCAATACTGTACCCCAAGGTGGGAGAAAACGCCCCACTGGTAAGGACACCGGGCCCTGCATTTGTTGTGATTTCCTGCCCTTCACGCAGCACACCACGGCTTCGCAAAACCACACCTAACAGCTGTTCATGGCGGCCTGCGGACTTGATTTTCTCAAGCGCAGCCCGCCCGACAAAATCGCGCTCTGGCGGCGTCCAAGCAATAGTCCATGCCATGTTCGCCGACAATGGATTGACGCTGTCATCCATATCGTGGCCGTAAAGATTTAACCCGGCTTCAAGACGCAACGTATCGCGGGCACCCAAACCGATGGGCGGCACGCCCGCAGCAACCAATGCTCGATACGCATCCACCACATCCGCGCTGGGCAGAATCAGCTCAAAGCCGTCTTCACCGGTATATCCTGTGCGCGCCACCATCCAATCGCCGTCTTCGAACATCCAAAACGGCTTTAAATCGGCACCCGCGGCTGTTCGAGGCAATGCGGCACTGCAACGCGCCACGGCTTCGGGACCCTGCACCGCAAGAATCGCCAGATCAGGCCGCTCAGTTAGCGTGAAAGAGGTGTCGCTACCTTGCTGTTGCGCCAGCCAATCGAGCACTTTTTGCCGAGTGCCTGCATTCACGACCAACCGATAACCAGCAGCGCGTCGATACACGATGAGGTCGTCAACAACCCCTCCGGCCTCGTTTAGCAGAGCGCCATACAGGGCGCGCCCTGAAACTTTTAGCTTGTCGATATTGTTGGCCAGTACGCGTCGCAGAAAATCAGCAATGCCGGCGCCGTCGGCATCAACAACGGTCATGTGCGAGACATCAAACTGACCGGCACAAGAGCGCACCTGATTGTGTTCTTCTATTTGTGAGCCGTAATTCAATGGCATGTGCCAGCCCGCAAAGTCGACCATTTTGCCGCCCGCAGCCACGTGCTCGGCGTGCAAGGCCGTTTTGCCCAGCGGTTGATTACTCATTGAGACACCTCTTTGTGCGCGGCCTAGTTTGTCGGGGGGACACTTTATACGGGGCAGCGTGTTGCGCGCTAGCTCGAACGCGCAACCGGACCAAGCCCCATTGCCTCTAGCACCAGTTGTCGACGCAACAACGGCCAGCCACCCAACGCCCGCGTAGCTGCATTTCGCGCCCACAACATTCCGGGAGACTGCCCGGCGTAGGCCTGGGATAACGCACTCATCGCATTCACGGCAAGACGCGATCGGGCGCGTCGCAGGCGAGCAAAGCGCTGCAGTCGCGACGCCGCGGGCACCGCGTTTACACACACAGCAGGCTCAGTACAAAGCAACAGCGCACGAACATCCTCAAATCCAAGGTTGACCCCCTGCCCTGCCAACGGGTGCAAAACACGGGCCGCATCGCCTATAAAAACCAAATTAGGCGCGGGACAAAAATTGCTAATAACACCCTGCCGCAAGGGAAACCGCACTGGCGCAATGACCTGCTCTATAGCGCCGAGCCGACGTTCACTGGCTCGCTCTAGTTCGCTTTGCAGTTCAGCCAGAGGCAGTGCAGCGAGCTCATCAGCACGAGCGTTGCGCGCACTCCAAACAATGGACACCAGATGTTCATCCGCCATGGGCAATAACGCCAAAGGACCATCTTGCAAAAACCGCTGAAACGCGGTGTGTTCGTGCGGTGCTGACGTGCGCGCTGCAAACGCAAGCGCGCTCTGGCCGGTATCGGCCAGTGTCATTGGCACCCGCAACTCTCGACGCACAATTGAGTTCGCGCCATCCGCAGCAATCAAAGTCCGAGCATTGATCGACAGTGCGCCCCGCCCTTGTTCCAGATCGTGTTCCTGGCCTTTTTTCTGATTGGGGGCCGCAAACGTTAATCGGTAGCCACTGGAGTTTAGGTTGCTGTCTTGCAGGCCGGCAGTGACACCCGTTACTGCCACACCAGTGAACAGCTCAACGTCGCTCGCTGCCAGCATCCGCCACAGCTGCCCACGCCACAGGCCTACTTCCGCAATATGACCCAGCACAGTCTGAGAGCCTTTATTACTGGCAATATCAGCGGCGCCAAACCGCAACACCGATGTACCGCGATCTTCCCAAACTTCCATGTGCTCAAAGACGCCAATACCACGCTCAGGCCACGCACCCTGGTCTTCAAGCAATGTCTGGGATGACACAGACAGAGCAACCGTGCGCGGATCTATACCCAGCGCATTAGCAGCCCCCGGGGCTTCTGCAACTCCAGCAACTTCTGCATCACGCTCGATCAGTGCAACACGATGTCCTTGGGCTGCAAGCCCGAGCGCCATAACCGCGCCTACCGGCCCGCCACCCACCACGGCATAGTCGAACTGCTGGGGTATTAGCGTATTGCTCACAGCTTGCGACGCATCATGGCGTGAATGTCCTTTACCGATTTTGGCGCCGCCTCAGTCAACACCCGCGGTGAGTCACGCGTAATCAACACTTCATCTTCGATGCGCACGCCCATACCGCGCCACTTGGCCGCAACATCGGGCAAATCGGCAGGCACATATATCCCGGGCTCCACCGTAATGACCATGCCGGCTTCAAACTCACGCCAAGCACCGCCCACCCGATAATCGCCGGCATCATGGACATCAATGCCCAGCCAATGGGAGGTTTTGGACGGACAGAACGTTCGGTAGGCCCCACTGTCGATGGCTTCATCGACGGATCCCTTGAGCAATTTCAGGTCAACCAGGCCTTGTACCAACGCTCGCAACGCGGCCTGATGCGGCATATCAAAGTGGTTGCCCAATCGCGCAGTCGCAATCGCTTCGGCTTGGGCATTCAGCACCACTTCGTAGAGCGCCTGCTGAGACGCGTTGAATTTGCCCGCCACCGGAAACGTGCGCGTGATATCCGATGCGTAGTGTTGGTACTCTGCGCCCGCATCGATGAGCAGCAGATCGCCCCGTTTGAGTGGGGCATTGTTAGCCGCGTAGTGCATCACGCACGCGTTTGCGCCACCACCAACAATGCTCGGATACGCCGGGCTCTTCGCTCCATGGCGCATAAACTCATAAACCAGTTCGGCCTCTAACTGACTTTCGTTCAGTCCAGGACCACAGGCGCGCATCGCGCGAGCGTGTGCGGACGCACTAATCTGCGCCGCCCGCTCCATGAGTCGAATCTCGCTGGCGGATTTGTACAACCGCATTTCGTGCAGCAGATGCTTTAGGGCGACAAACTCACCCGGCGGAATGGCCCCCCCCGATTCGCGCGTGCGCATGCGCTGCACCCAACTCATTAATTGCGCATCAAAGGCAGCGTATTCACCAAGCGTGATGTAAATGCGCTCTCGCCCTTCCAGCAACCCCGGTAAAATGTCATGCATGTCTGCGACCGGAAACGCGTCATCCAGACCCAGCGCTTCAATAGCGCGCTCAGGCCCCAGAATCTCACCATCCCACTGTTCTTTTAACGGGTCACGCTCTTCGCAAAACAGAATGACTTCGCCGTGCTCTCTGTCTGGCGTCAACACCAGCACACCACCGGGCTCTTCAAAACCCGTTAGATAATAGAAATCGCTGTCTTGGCGGAAAGGGTAGTCGGTAACCCTGGTGCGCTTGGCAATCTTGGCGGCGGGAATAAGCGCAATTGTGCCCGGCTCCATCATGGCCATCAGTCGCAGCCGACGGCGTTGATATTCCTGCCGCCCAATGCGCGGCGGCGGTGACGCGGGCACTACTGCCACCGGCTTAGCACTACGCGGCTTAGCGACCTTCCGCACCGTACCTTTCTTCACCGCCGCTTTAGCAGAGGCCAACTTCTTGGCAGGTTTTCTAACCGGTGCTCCGGCCTTAGCCCGGCTGACAGGTGCTTTGGCCTTCTTGACCTTTTCTTTCGCCTTTTTTTTCGCCTTTTCTTTGACTTGGGCTTTTGCTTTCGTCCGCACTTTGGCTTTGGCTGCCGACTTCGCTGAAGGCGCTTTTATTTTGGATTCCTTTTTCTGAGGCACAGACCCGCCGCCCTAATGGATGCTGTCGTCAGCGTCGGGCTCAACATCAACGGCATCTGCAAACAGCAGCAACCCCGCGACCCGCACAAACTCATAGAGCTCGACGTAGTCGGCTTCGTTGACTTCTGATTCGTCCATATCGGTGTCTGCCTGGGCCACGCGAGCGAGATCCTGCAATATTTCTTTGGTATCGCCAACGATCTGACCAAACTCTTTCAGGCGGGTATAGCCCGCGAGGAAGGTGGCACTCCATTGGGCCAGGGCATCAACCCGCTGGGCCACATGGTCATCGTCGTCGACATTCAGCACCGGCATAAAATCCAGATCGTGGCTGAACGCTACGGTCAGACAGGCGTGCCAGAACGCCGACACACTGTCCTGATCTGTCAGCGAATCTTCGCCAACCAGACTGATCAGGTCAGCCTGGGTACCACCCGCAGCAAAGACACCGCAGAGCGCACCGTGCAGTTCAGTCGATGAAATCCCTCGCGCAGCCTGCTCAGCAAGCTGGCCCAGCTCATAGATGTCCGGGGTAGACCCATGAAATTCGAGCGTCACTGTAGTGGTATTTCCTATAATTGGTGCCTGATCGACGCTAACAACGCCGGCCAGAGGCAAAATGCAGGCAAAGTCGTGGCGGGTTACGGAAGAGCCTTCAGCTTTTATAAAGAGCCTTCAGCTACTTATGAAAGAGCCTTTAGCTACTTATGAAGAGCCTTCAGCTAGCTAGAGAGAGCCCGAAATCGCCTTCTCGGGCACCTAGATGCCCCGACATTCGAAGCATCTTATCAAATCGCTTCACAAGCTAACCAATTAGAGTGAAACTTGACCTCCTACTATTTTTATCACAAACACTCATATGGCCGCTGGCGAATTCACTGCTCTGGAACAGAAAGTCGATGAACTGATCGACCTGTGCACCACACTTGGTCGAGAGAACAAGGCTCTGCGTGCACAGCAACAAGCATGGACCACTGAGCGCGCAAAGCTCATCGAGAAAAACGAACTGGCAAAATCCAGGGTCGAATCCATGATTACCCGACTCAAGTCGCTTGAACAAGACTGATTGAACAAAACCATATGAAACAAGATCAAGACCTCACCACCGTTAGCGTACGCATACTCGACAAGGAATATCAGGTAAGCGCTCCCGCAGATCAAGTTGACGAACTCACAAAATCAGCGCGCATACTCGATGAGCGCATGAACGAAATTCGCGACTCCGGAAAAGTTTTTGGGGCAGATCGTATCGCGGTCATGGCCGGCCTGAATCTGAGCCATGAGCTGGTACGCACCCAAAGCAATGCTGGCGAAAGCAAAGATATTATCGAAAACCGCGCCGTCGCACTGGTTGATCGCATCAGCGAAGCCCTCGCTGCGCACAAGCAGTTAAGCCTCTAGTTACTCGACCGCACCAACCCCTAGCACAGGCTGCCAGCGATAGGGCAGCTCCCGCGCTCGGCTCGCCACTAAAACTCTTCAGATGCCAACCTGCGCACAGTCCAGTCCCTGACAGCGCTTATTTCCAAGAAAGTACAAAAGAGCAAAACCAGATTCACGGTTAACTCATGAAAGTGGGATATACTTCCTCTGTTCCTGGGGTGCTCGCCAGTTGGTGTCGTCCTTGAGCCGTTATAAAAACCTAGGGGGTTTTGACGTTGTGCTCTATGTGCCAGCCCAAGCGCGGAAAGCCCGTTAAACGATTCACGTCGTTTGACCATCTTTTCACGTAGATTGGGACGCCTATGACATGACACAGGCCCCCGCCTTGAACCACTACGGTTCAGGGCTATCCAAGCAGCGGCATTCTCGGGAACACCTTTTACTAATCTGCGCCCTTGGCGCGGATCGTCGCACCGGCTAACACATGCCCGACCCAGACCCGAAAAAACTCATAACCAAACACCCTCTAAAACTATCCAGCCCATCATCCCGCCCACCATCCCGCCCAACATCCCGCCCAACATCCCCGCAAGCACCCCGAGCGACCACCAAGCCTGGCCTGCGCCGCGAACTGCGTGCAGCACGCAGAGCACTGAGCGACACCCAACAACAACGGCACGCTGCGCAACTGACGCACAACGTTGCAAGCACTCTACTCACGCTGCGTTTTGATCGCTTTGCGTTGTACTTGCCGGCCGATGGCGAAATCAATACCTGGCCACTGCTCAACAAGCTGCTAGCGCTCGACATGCAGGTGGGGCTGCCCTGTTTACGCAAAAAACCAACCGGCGATCTGCGCATGCACTTTACGCACTACATCCCCACAACCCCCCTGGTGAACGGACACTACGACCTACTGGAACCACCACCCAGCGCTAACGTCCGCAGCCACTTTGTCCCGAACATCATGCTGCTGCCGCTGGTCAGCTTTGATGCTGAAGGCCATCGCCTGGGTATGGGTGGAGGGTTTTATGACCGCTATGCAAATCCAATGGAACGCACGCAACCCGCACTACGAATTGGCTTAGCCCACGAATTGCAGGGACTGCCAGCAGACCAGCGCTTGCCCGCTGATCCCTGGGACATACCACTTGATGGAGTGATAACCGAAGAACGGGTAATGGGGTTTAGTCGTCGCGGGCAAGCTTGCTTGAGGCAGGAGTCCGCTTAACCTCCGTCGACAGTTATTCTACTCCCGGAT
This sequence comes from Pseudomonadales bacterium, assembly GCA_023300545.1. Taxonomy (GTDB): domain Bacteria; phylum Pseudomonadota; class Gammaproteobacteria; order Pseudomonadales; family Azotimanducaceae; genus JALZVT01. The sequence continues at coordinate 10,575 of JALZVT010000004.1, read as the reverse complement.
TATCGTCCATCTTCATCACATAAAGAGCACAGCGAGCACAACATGCCAGTACGTCGCATCATTCGCATGGGTCACCCCCATTTGCGCCAAACCGCCAGAGCATTGCCTCTCGACGAGCTCAACAGCACCTGGCTCGACCATCTGCTGATCGATATGGAAGACACTCTGCAAGATTACGGCGGCGTCGGGCTGGCAGCACCACAGGTTAACGAACCCTGGCGCCTCGCCATCATCAAAATTACCGACGCGCCGGGCCGCTATGGCGAGCTCGAAAGCATGCCGTTAACCGTCTTCGTAAACCCCGCGATAGAAGTACTCACAGCACTGCCTGTGAAAGGGTTCTGGGAAGGTTGTTTGTCGATACCTGGTTTGCGTGGCTACGTCGAACGCCCTCAGCACATCGCCGTCAACTACACCGATCTTGAAGGCGTCAACCGCCGGCTAGAACTACACGGCTTTCATGCCACGGTTTTCCAGCACGAATTTGATCATCTCGACGGCAAGCTCTACGTCGATCGAGTCAAAAATCCGGCGCTTTTAATGTTCGATGAGGAGCTGTCCCGTCACAACAGCTATTGGCAAGAACATCCGTTGGTTAGCGATGACGCTAAAGAACTGGACTAGTCGGCATCTTGCCCGACGCTATCGCGCACTGAACCTGAGGTTGCACCTTCGCGTTCAAGTGCGCGCATAACCTGGTCGACGTAGTCGTTATGCAGGGTGTCTTCCTCGGCAATAACCGCAGGCGATCGATCCCGCAAGCTCTGAACCAACGAGCGCATATTTTGTGCCGCCGCTTTGCAGTCGGAACAAAGAAACTGATGGACCCGCAAAGCAGTGCGCTCACTCAGTGACAGATCGCCGTCAATCTGCGCACTAAGCTTGTCTGTTACCTGTTCACAACTCAGCACGTGCCGGTCTCCTGAAATTGATTCACCATGGCCATCAGCTTGAGCCTGCCGCGATGCAACAGCACTCTTACATTAGACGCGGAAAGCTCCATGGCGTTACAAATTTCAGAAAAACTTTTTTCATGGGTATCGCGCAACATAAGTACGCGACGCTGATTGTCAGGCATTTTGTCTAGATGATGGTCGACACACCGCTGCAGCTCCGCGGCGTCAACCAGTTGTTCAGGCGTGCCTGGATCCCACAGTGTGGGCTTGGCGATCCAGTGACCCGATGCGTCAAACCAGTCAGCAGAAGGATCGCTTAGAGCCTCACCATGAAGGTTGGTATCGAGACTCTGCTCGTTAGGACGCTTACGCAGCGCCGATATCGCTCGATTCGACACAATTCGACACAGCCAGCTGCCTAACTGAGACCGCCCCTCAAAGCCTCCAAGCTGCTTATAGGCCGCCAGCCACGACTCCTGCACCAGATCTTCAGCGTCTGCAGGCCCCACTATTCGTCGCGCGGTTGCCAGCATTCGCGGGCTATAGGTGGTCACCGCTTGCCGAAAAGCCTGGGTGTCACCCGCCCGGAGTCGCGCTACAAGCGCCTCCTCTTCCGGCATCGATTGAGCTGCAATGTCCGTCACATTCACCATGCGTCTATTATGGCACCAAATTTATTTGTCTTTTTTTCATCACGGCTGTAACAAATTGGCTTCCGGCGCGTCAGACAGGTAAGCGCAGAGAAAACTCTGCATCTACCGCGCCGGAACAACCTGCGCGGTTTACGAGAGAGCCTGCGGGCAACACCAGTAAACTAAGGACGTCATAATGAACACTCCATTTAAATTCCACAAAACTGCAAGCCTTGTTGGCGTATCTCTGCTGGCTGCTGGCATGTCTAACCTCGCAACGGCAGACCATCACGCTGAAAGTGGCCCCTCCGAGCTCGCGTCTGGCTACGAAGCCGCAGATAAAAGTGCCGCTGAAGGCAAATGTGGCGAAGGCAAGTGCGGTGGCGATTCTGCAGCTGACGGCAAATCCGACGCTGAAGGCAAATGTGGCGAAGGCAAGTGCGGCGGCGATTCTGCAGCTGAAGGCAAATCCGACGCTGAAGGCAAATGTGGCGAAGGCAAGTGTGGCGGCGATTCTGCAGCTGAAGGCAAATCCCACGCTGAAGGCAAATGTGGCGAGGGCAAATGCGGCGGCGCCGCCTGATTGATACCCTCTAGCTAACCAACGCCCCTCCTCCACTCTCTCCCCCGTATGGAGGGAGGGGCGACCTCTTACTTCACAACAAAAACCACAATCTAATTCGCAGACAGGAAGCGCACACCATGTCACTCACCGGCACCCTCGAATCCATCAACAACCGCTTTGTTGGCGGTCTGAGTCATCTAGAAGGCATAGCCCCATTGCTGCTGCGCCTGTTTCTGGCTCCCATAATGATTCAGGCAGGCTGGACTAAGTTTGCAAGCTTCGAAGACACTGCGGCCTGGATGGGCAACGCAGATTGGGGCCTTGGTCTGCCCTTCCCCGAATTAATGGTGACCTTGGCCGCCGGAACCGAATTACTCGGTGGCATCGCTTTGGTCTTTGGCTTTGCCACTCGCTGGGTAGCTATCCCATTGATGTTCACCATGCTCGTAGCCATATTCAGTGTGCACTGGGACAACGGCTGGTTAGCACTATCTGACGCCACCAGCTGGCTCGCCAATGACCGAATACAAGAGGCGGTTGAACGCAAAGCTGCCGCAATCTCACTGTTAAAAGAACACGGCAACTACAGCTGGCTAACGGCCAAAGGTTCGATCACCGTTCTGAATAACGGCATTGAGTTTGCTGCGACCTACTTTGTCATGCTGCTGTCTCTGCTCTTTACCGGCGGCGGCAAATACACCAGCGTCGACTACTGGATCAGTCGCCGATAGATAAGTGGGTAGATAGATATGCAGACAGGTAGATAAGTAATAAACAAAAACGGGGCCAAGGCCCCGTTTTTTCTGTCTAGCGTAAAAACATCTGATACGCCGGATTATCACTTTCTTCCCAAAAGCGATAACCAATCTTCTTCAAATACGCCTGTAGCTGTCGAGCTTCAGAGGGCTGAGCCTGAAAGCCAATCAGCACGCGCCCCCAAGCCGCACCGTGGTTGCGATAATGGAACATACTGATATTCCAACGGTCGCCCAGCACAGCTAAAAACTTCAATAGCGCCCCCGGACGCTCAGGAAACTCAAAGCGATACAATAGTTCGCTGTTAGAGTCTTGCGCCCGACCACCAACCATATGCCGCACGTGCAACTTGGCAGCCTCGTTATCGGTCATGTCTTCTACGACATAGTTTGCAGCCTGCAACTTTTTCACCAGCACTTGCCTATCGTCCAGGGTGTCGGTCTTCAGCCCCACATAAACCTGCGCTTCGCTGCCACCTGCATAACGATAGTTGAACTCAGTAACGCCACGCTTGCCGAGTTGTTTGCAAAAGCGGTGAAAGCTGCCGGCTTGCTCCGGAATAGACACGCCAAGAATCGCCTCGCGCGCCTCACCCAGCTCCGCTCGCTCTGAAATATGCCTGAGCCGATCAAAGTTAACGTTGGCACCACTGACAATGGCTACCAAGGTCCGGCCTGTTGCGCCCGACTGCGCGACGTGCTTTTTCATACCCGCAATCGACAGCGCGCCCGACGGCTCAGCAAGCACTCTGGTGTCATCGAACACGTCTTTAACCGCCCCACAGATTTCATCAGTAGTCACAGTAACTACCTCATCGACGTACTTACGCGCGATCGCAAAGTTTTCTTTACCAATCTGCGCCACCGATACACCGTCTGCAAAAAGGTCGAGAGTTTCGGCTGGCAGTTTGACCCGGCGACCTTTGTGCAGCGCAGCCTGCAAACAGGCTGAGCCTTCGGCTTCAACGCCAATCACTTTCACATCCGGGCGTAAGTATTTTACGTAGGCCGCAATGCCACCGATCAAACCGCCGCCACCCACCGGCACGTAGATCGCATCAAGCGGCCCGCTGTGCTGATTGAGTATTTCCATACCCACGGTGCCCTGCCCTGCAATGACATCGGGATCATCAAACGGATGGACATAGGTGTAACCCGCGCTTTGCTCGAGTTCTCGCGCGTGCGCGGCTGCGTCGTCGTAACCATCACCGTGTAGCACCACCTTTGCCCCGCGACGACGGACTGCGTTTACTTTGATATCGGGGGTATTACGCCCCATCACTACGGTCGCCTTGATACCTAACTTGGACGCCGCCAACGCCACCCCCTGAGCGTGGTTGCCGGCAGAGGCTGTTATCACGCCAATCGCAGCCTGCTCCGGCGAAAGCTGCGCCATCTTGTTATATGATCCGCGCAACTTGAAAGAAAACACGCTCTGCATGTCTTCTCGCTTAAGCAATACGGTGTTGCCGACACGCTCAGTAAGCCCATTTGCCAACTGCAAGGGGGACTCCTGCGCCACGTCGTAGACTCGCGACGACAGTATTTTTTTCACATAGCGTTCGAGCATTTTTTGACAAAACTTTTTTGAGGGCGCTCGCGATTATGGACCAAGACACTCTGAAACGCAGCGCCGCACAGGCGGCTCTCGATCTAATTACAGGCGAGTTTGGACGCGAAACGGTTGTGGGCGTTGGTACTGGCAGCACCGCCAACTACTTCATCGACCTGCTGGCGGCACACAAGCATCAGTTTGATGCTGCAGTAGCCAGCAGTGACGCTACGCAAAAACGCCTCGAAGGTCATGGTATTCGTGTACTTAGCACCAATGCTGTCAGTGAAATCGCCGCCTATGTCGATGGTGCAGACGAGATCAACCCTGCCCGCGAGCTGATCAAAGGTGGTGGTGGCGCACTGACCCGCGAGAAAATTGTCGCCGCCTCAAGCAATCGCTTTATTTGCATAGCAGATGCATCTAAGCGAGTGCCTGTACTTGGCGCCTTTCCGCTGCCTGTCGAAGTCATTCCAATGGCGCGCGGTCTGGTTGCGCGTAAGCTAGCCGGAATCGGCGGCGAACCCATATGGCGCGATGGCTTTGTCACTGACAACGGCAATCACATTCTGGATGTGCACGGCCTGCGAATCGAGGAACCCGCAAAACTCGAGGCCTACATCAACAACCTAGTTGGCGCAGTTTGTAACGGCGTGTTTGCGGCCCAGGCTGCAGATATTGTCGTATTAGCGAGCGCCGATGGCGTAGAACTAATCGGCCAATAGGGAACCAGGCGTGGTTTAACCCTAGACTGACTAAACCAGCAACTTGCCAGGATTCATGATGCCATGTGGATCAAACAATGACTTGAGCCCCCGCATAACTGCAATCTGTTCGGGCGAACGACTGAACTGCAGATAGTCCGCCTTTAAAGTGCCCACTCCATGTTCCGCCGAAATACTGCCGCCTGCTGCCTCGACTAGCGCGAATATTTGCGGACTAATGGTGCCGCAATTAGCGTAAAACTCTTCGATTGAAAGCGCGGCGGGCTTCAAAATATTCAGGTGCAAATTGCCGTCACCAATATGCCCGTACCAGCACACCTCATAATCTGGGTAGGCGGCCTGCACACAGTCTGTCACCTTGGTCAGAAACTCAGGGAGCGCAGAAACCTTCACCGCCAGATCGTTTTTATACGGCGTATAAATGGCAATGCTCTCTGAAATGCCTTCGCGCAATTGCCAGAGCGAGGCGGCCTGAGCATCCGACTGGCTAAGTACGCCGTCGGTCACCCAGCCTTCTTCCATCACCCGGGCAAATGCCGCCATTGCGGCGTCTTCTTCGCTGTCATCAAACTCAAGCAACGCGTAGAAATTTGTTGGCGTACTCAATGGCTCTGCCAAGTCACGATGCGCCCGCACCTTATCAAGGGCAATCTGGGAGAAAAATTCAAACGCAGAAAGGGTGATCTCTTGCTGGAATGCCGCCAGCACTTTCAACAGATCAGGAAACTGCGGCACACCCAGCACCATCACGCGATGCGGCTGTGCCGCTTTTGCCAGACGCATCTCCGCCTCGACGATAAACCCAAGAGTGCCTTCCGAGCCCACAAAGAGATGCCTTAAATCGTAGCCAGTCGCGTTCTTGGTCAACCCCTGATTGCATTTCAGTAGCTCACCTGCTCCGGTAACCACCTGCAAACCCGTGACCCAATCGCGAGTAAGGCCATAACGAATCACCTTTATCCCACCCGCATTGGTCGCGATGTTGCCACCTATGTGGCTCGACCCAGAAGACGCAAAATCGACGGGATACATCAGACCGCGGTCTTCGGCAAAGCTCTGCAACGCCCCAGTGACAACACCGGGCTGACAGCGAGCAATGCGGTCGGTTGCGTCAAAGTCGACAATGCGGTTCATCTTGTCGAACGACACCACTACCTCACCATTCGCAGCAACAGCGCCACCGGACAATCCTGTGCGTCCGCCACTGGGTACCAGCGCCGTTGCCGTCTCAGCGGCCCGTCGCACAAGCGCCTGAACCTCTTCGGCTGTCTTTGGAAACACCACCGCACTGGGCGCAGGCGCTCGATCTCGGGTCCAGTCGCGCCCCCAATTGGCACACGAATCATCATCCCGGGCAATCTGCTCAGGTGAGAAAATCTCATCAAGGAACGTAGGCATTCTCAAACGGCCGCCCGCCGAATAGGTAAACAACGCTGCTAGTATAGCGGCCCTTTCTACATCCCCGAGCGTCACCGTGGCCCAAACTTCTCTCGATCGCGCACGTATCAACGTTCTGTTGCTGGAAGGAGTGCACGAATCTGCCGTGACCGCCCTAAAGGCGTCTGGCTACACCAACATTCGCCAGGAAAAAGCCGCACTGCAGGGCGACGCTCTAGCAGCTGCACTAAAGGGCGTGCACGTATTGGGCATACGCTCACGTACCCAGCTCGACGCCACTGCATTGGCGGCTGCTGATCGACTGGTTGCCGTTGGTTGTTTTTGCATCGGCACCAATCAGGTTGACCTGAATGCCGCCGCGATGAAAGGGGTGCCGGTTTTCAACGCCCCATTTTCCAATACTCGCAGCGTCGCTGAGCTGGTGTTAGCCGAGGCTATCTTACTGTTACGTAGCGTTCCCGCGCGGCACAACCAGCTGCGCGAAGGCAAATGGCAGAAGTCAGCAAGCAATTCATTCGAAACGCGCGGCAAAACTCTAGGTGTGGTCGGCTACGGCAACATTGGCAAGCAGTTGAGCGTGCTGGCAGAGTCGCTCGGCATGCGGGTTATTTTTTATGACGTCGAAACCAAATTGAAACTCGGTAACGCGCGTCAGGCAGAGACTCTCGAAGCTCTGTTAACCGAAGCCGACGTGGTGACCATGCACGTACCCGCCACCCAGCAAACCAACAACATGATCGATGCCTATGCACTGTCGCTCATGAAGCCAAGCGCCGTGTTGATCAATGCCTCGCGTGGCAACGTTATCGACTTGGAGGCGCTGGCTGATGCGCTAGACGCAGGCAAGCTCTTAGGTGCTGCTATCGATGTGTATCCCGAGGAGCCAAAGTCGAACAATGAACCCTTTGTGTCGCGGTTGCAGAAACTCGACAACGTGCTGCTAACACCACATATCGGCGGCAGCACCGCAGAAGCGCAGAGCAACATTGGTGAGGAGGTAGCCGCAAAACTGATTCGCTACAGCGATAACGGCTCAACCCTGTCAGCAGTCAACTTTCCGGAAGCCGCCCTACCCGAACACCCCGGTCATCATCGGCTGCTGCACGTGCACCGCAATCAACCCGGCATGCTGTCCGCGATCAATCAGGTGTTTTCCGATCTGGGCGTGAATATTGCCGGGCAGTATTTGCAGACCACTGCCGACATTGGCTACGTGGTGCTGGATATCGACGAAGAGCGTTCAGGCGCTGTGCTGGAGGCCTTACGACAGATAGAAGGCACAATTCGGGCCAGGGTTTTGTTCTAACAAGAGTTTTGGAAGGGCATATCGTGAAGCACGGGGTCAGAATTCATTCTGACCCCTGCTTGGTATAGCAAGTCTCGTTCGGTCTTTACTTAACCAACGGGTCCAGTTTCCCAGCCGCATACGCATCAGACATTGCATCCAGCGAAATAGGCTTGATTTTGCTGGCCTGACCGGCGGTACCAAAGGCTTCGTAACGCGCAACAACCACTTCACGCATGGCCTTTGTGGTTTCAGCCAAATACTTGCGCGGATCAAACTCGGACTTGTTGTGCGCCATAAACTTGCGAATAGCCGCCGTAGAGGCCAGCCGCAGATCGGTATCAATATTGATCTTGCGTACACCGTGCTTGATGCCTTCCTGAATTTCTTCCACCGGCACGCCGTAGGTTTCAGGAATTTCACCGCCGTATTCGTTAATGATCGCGAGCAAGTCCTGCGGCACACTTGATGAGCCGTGCATAACCAGGTGCGTTTCAGGAATGCGTTTGTTGATCGCTTTAACCCGGTTAATCGCCAAAATGTCACCAGTAGGTGGGCGCGTGAACTTATACGCGCCGTGTGAGGTACCAATGGCAATTGCCAGCGCATCTACCTGAGTGCGCTTAACAAAGTCGGCGGCCTCATCTGGATCCGTCAGCATCATGTCCATAGAGAGAGTGACGTCAGCACCAACGCCATCTTCTTCACCGGCCTGCCCGGTCTCAAGTGAACCCAAACAACCCAACTCACCTTCAACAGACACACCACAGGCGTGTGCCATGTCTACGGTGCGACGGGTAACGTCGACGTTATATTCATAGCTCGCTGGCGTTTTTTGGTCTTCTTCGAGCGAACCATCCATCATTACCGAGGAAAAGCCGAGCGCGATAGACCGCTGACAAACCGCTGGCGAACCACCGTGGTCCTGATGCATAACAACAGGAATGTCTGGAAATTCCTCAACCGCTGCCAGAATAAGATGCCGCAGAAAGGTGGGTCCTGCGTATTTGCGGGCACCAGCAGATGCCTGCACGATTACCGGCGAGTCTGTTGCAGCTGCTGCTTCCATTATGGCGCGCATCTGCTCGAGGTTGTTTACGTTGAACGCCGGCACACCGTACTGGTGCTCCGCCGCGTGGTCCAACAGCTGACGCATGCTGATCAGGGCCATCTATATTCTCCTAACTTTTAGGCAGGTGATTAACGTAAGCCTGACGGCTTGCGCTGTCATCAAACGGGTGTAATTGCCGCGCATAATACAGCGCGCGGGCGACAATGCCTTCCGCAGCTTGCCGGCTAGTTGTTACGTTCTTGTAGGATTTGCACGGCAGGCAGCACTTTGCCCTCCACAAACTCAAGGAAAGCGCCACCGCCAGTGGATATGTAGCCCATCTTATCCGCTACGTCGTACTTGTCGATCGCCGCCAAGGTATCGCCGCCGCCCGCAATCGAAAAGCCATCACTCGCGGCAATGGCTTCCGCCAGCACCCGGGTGCCTTCGCCAAACTGATCAAACTCAAAGACGCCAACGGGGCCGTTCCAAATAATGGTGCCGGCGCTTTTGAGTCGCTCGCCAAACTGACGCGCGGTCTCGGGCCCTATATCGAGGATCATTTCAGTGTCGCCCACCTGACTCACTGGGCGCACCGTCGCGATTGCGTCTTCTGCAAAACCCGGGGCAGTCATGACATCAACTGGCAACGGAATCTCGGTGAGGGCTGATATTCGCTTCGCAGCATCAACCAGGTCAGCCTCGTGCAGCGATGCACCCACCGGGTGCCCAGCGGCCGCAAGAAAGGTATTAGCGATACCGCCGCCGACAATAATTTCATCAGCCACAGCAGCCAACGACTCCAAGACTTCAAGCTTGGTTGAAACCTTCGAACCACCAACAATCGCAATCACAGGCTTTTTCGGGGTATTCAGCGCCCGTCCTAGAGCGTCCAGTTCGCCAGCAAGCAGCAAACCAGCGCAAGCTTTTGGTGCAAATTTCGCCACACCATGGGTCGATGCATGCGCACGATGAGCTGTACCAAACGCATCCATAACGTAGATATCGCACAGCGCCGCCATCGCCTTCGCTAGCACATCATCATTTTTCTTCTCACCCGGATTAAACCGAATGTTTTCAAGTAGCGCGATTTCACCCGCGCCCACATCTGGTGTACGGGTTTGCCAATCGTCAATCAGCGGTACGTTGCGACCGAGCAGCTCACCTAAACGAGCGGCAACGGGCGCAAGCGAGAACTCAGCGGCAAATTCACCTTCGGTTGGGCGGCCAAGGTGGGACATCACCAACAGCTTGGCACCCGATTCCAACGCTAACTTGAGCGTTGGGAGCGCAGCACGAATACGCGCGTCACTAGTGACAACACCGTCTTTTACCGGAACGTTCAGATCTTCTCGAATCAACACACGGGCACCCTTAAGGGTGCCGGCGGCTGCTTCGTCGCGCATCAGAGCAATGGTCATGGTTCTACCGCTTGATTAGTCAGCGGATAACGTACGCGATTCAGGCTGGAGCATCAGCTCCCAGTGGCTTTTTTTGTGATGAACGCAGCACCTCCCGGGCCCGCGTCAACACGTTTGCGGCACTGATACCGAGGGTTTCGAGGGCTACGTCACCCGGTGCAGAGACACCAAAGGTGTTGATGCCAACGACCGCACCATCAAGCCCGACAAAGCGGTACCAGTAATCAGGGTGGGCCGCTTCCACAGCAACCCGAGCTCTACAACTACTCGGCAGTACCGATTCGCGGTAAGCCGC